>CAYLWH010000048.1:0-30374 GCA_964387245.1 uncultured Mycobacterium sp. | reverse complement strand
CTGCGCCAGCGCAGAGACCGTGCCGCCCAGAATCTTCCGTGCCGCATCGAGTTGGCCCGTCGAAATCCAGGTCAGGCCGCAGCACTGCTGTCTGGCGGTCAACCGCGGCGCGTAACCGGCGGCCTCGAGTACCCGCACCGTCGCGATGCCGACCTCCGGGGTGAAGTAGTTGGTGAACGAGTCGACGAACAGCAGCACCGGATCACCGACGGCGGGCCGGTGTTGGGCAAACCAGGCCCGAAAGGGCCTGCGGGCCAACGGCGGAATGCTGCGGCGGGAGTCCACCCCGGCCAGCGACATTGCCATCGGGCCGACACCGCGCAACCCCGCGGCGGCGTTAACCGCCCGCGGCAGTCGGGAGGCCAGCGCCGCCCACCGCGGCAGCCGGCCCAACGAGTAGTGCGACGCGGGCCGGAGCCGGCCGCGGTAGGTCTGGTGAAGCACCTCGGCCTTGTAGGAGGCCATGTCGACACCGGTCGGGCAGTCCGACAGACACCCCTTGCACGACAGGCACAGGTCGAGCGCCTCGTGCACCTCCGGGGACCGCCAGCCGCCGGTGACCACCGAGCCGTTGACCATCTCCTGGAGCACCCGGGCGCGGCCGCGGGTGGAGTCCTTCTCCTCCCGGGTGGCCTGATAAGACGGGCACATCACCCCGTCGGTGGCGGTGTTGTCGGCCCGGCACCTTCCGACCCCGGTGCAGCGGTGCACCGCCTGCGTGAAGTCACCGCCGTCGCCGTGGTAGGCCAGCGCCAGGTCGCGCCGCCACACCGGCGCCGGCTCCCGCAGGTCGGCGTCGAGTGGGCGGGGATCGACGATGACGCCGGGGTTGAGAAGATTGTCCGGGTCGAACACGTTCTTCACGGCCCCGAACAACCGCAGGGCGTCCGCGGAGTACATCGCGGGCAGCAGTTCGCCGCGGGCCCGGCCGTCGCCGTGCTCCCCCGACAGTGAGCCGCCGTAACCGCCGACCAGTCCGGCCGCGGCCAGCAGGAACTCACGGAACACGCCCGCGCCGCCGGGTTTCTGCAGTGGGAAGTCGATCCTGATGTGCAAGCAGCCGTCGCCGAAATGCCCGTACGGCAGACCGGTGAGCCCGTACTCGGTCATCAGGGCGTCGAAGTCGCGCAGGTAACTCCCCAGGGCGGCCGGCGGCACCGCGGCGTCTTCCCAGCCGGCGTGTGCGGGCAGCCCCGCGGGGCTGCGGCCGGACAGCCCGGCCCCGTCGGCGCGGATCCGCCACATCGCGGCCGCATGTGCCGCGTCGGTAACCACCCGGGACTCCAGTGCGCCACAGTCGTTTCCGAGTACCTCGGCGCGCGCCAAGGTGTCGGCCAGATTGTCACCGGTGAGCTCGACGAACAGCCAGGCCGCCCCGCTCGGCAGCGGCGGGACCGACGCCGGTCCACGGCGTTCGCGCACGACCTCGACGATCCGTGAATCGATGCCCTCACAGGCCACCGGCCGGTGCGCGAGCACCTTCGGCGTCGCGTCGCCGGCGGTGGTGATGTCGGGATAGCCCAGCACCACCAGCACGCGGTGTGCGGGTTCGGCCACCAGCCGCACCGTCGCCTCGGTGACCACCGCCAGTGTGCCCTCACTGCCCACCAGCAGTCGGGTGACATCAAAAGCCTTCTCGGGCAAGAGGTTCCCCAGTGCGTAGCCGGACACCTGTCGGCCGAACCGGTCGAACTCGGTGCGAATGGTCGCCAGTCCGGTCCGCGCCACCCGGCGCAGACCGTCGAGGAGCACCGGTGCGTCCACTGACTCGCCGCTGCCGGTGAGCACGCGTAGCCCCAGCACGTTGTCACTGGTGCGGCCGTAACCCAATGCCCTTGTGCCACAGGCATTGTTACCGATCATGCCACCCAGCGTGCAACGCGACGACGACGACGGATCCGGGCCGAACCGCAGGCCGTGGGGCGCGACCGCGCGCTGCAACGACTCCTGGACCACACCGGGCTGCACCGTTGCCGTCGCAGCATCGGGGTCCACCGCAAGCACTCGGTTCATGTACCGGCTGAAGTCCAACACGACGCCCGTCCCGATGGCGTTGCCGGCGATCGACGTGCCCGCCCCGCGTGCCGTGACGGGCACGCCCTCGGCGCGGCACACCGTCAGGACGGCCGCCACCTCTTCGGCGCTTCGTGGCGCAGCCACCAACAACGGTGGCACCCGGTAGAGCGAAGCATCCGAGGAATAGGCCGCGCGCGTCGTTGCGTCGGTACGGACGTCGCCGACCCCGGTCGCCGACAGCCGGCCGGCCAGCGTCCCGGCATCGATCATTCGTAGCATGCTACACGCCCTGGCATGCTACGGTTCGGCCGTGGCGCAGGGCCTGCCCGACCTGGAACCCCTCGCCCCGCACCCGGGCCGGCGGATGGAGCAGGCCGTCGCCGCGGTGCGGGCCGCGATCGACGACGGCCGGATGAAGCCCGGCGTCCGGTACTCGGTGTACCAGCTGGCCGCATCCCTGGGCGTCTCCCGTACGCCGGTGCGCGAAGCACTGCTGCGCCTCGAAGAGGTCGGGCTCATCAAGTTCGAGGCCCGTCAGGGCTTCCGGATCCAACTGCCCCGGTCAACGGACATCGCCGACATCTTCGCCGTCCGACTCGCGCTGGAGTTGCCCGCGGTACGTCGGGCCGGCTCGACAGCGGATCCGGGACTCGCAGCGGCACTGCGCTCTGAACGCCACCTGATGCGCGAGTCCACCCGGGCGGGCACCGACGGCAGGTTCATGCAGCACGACCTGCGGTTGCACGACCTGATCCTGGACTGGGCGGGCAATCAGCGGGCCCGCTCCATCGTCCGCGACCTGCGCGAAACCACCCGACTGCTCGGAGCATCCACCGCCGGCCGGACCAGAACCATCGCCGACATCGACCGGGAGCACGCGCCGATCGTCGACGCCATCATCGCCGGGCAGCCCGACAAAGCCGTTGCGGCGATGCGCGCGCACCTGGACAACACCGGCCGCCTGCTGGTGGCACAGGCATTGCGCGAGGAAAGGCGCGACGAAACCCACTCGGCACAACCGGGCGCGTTCGAAGCCGAGATCGACACGATCTGGTCGGCGGCTGTCGATTGGCCGCAGTGTCGAACAGGGGAGCCAATCCAGCAGAATCCATCGTCCAAGTGAACTTCTGTGACTGAATCGGTTGCGGTGACCTGCGCGATGGGTGATTGTAGTTGCACACGGAAGTCACACGGAAGAGAGAACCGTCCTGACAGATATCGGCGCCCGGGCCACAGACAAACACCCAGGACAACGCCAGCGACCCGCCTCGAGCGGCCCGGTGATCGAGATCGACCACGTCACCAAGCGGTTCGACGACTACCTGGCCGTGGCCGACGCCGACTTCTCCATCGGATCGGGCGAATTCTTCTCGATGCTCGGCCCGTCTGGCTGCGGCAAGACCACCACACTGCGGATGATCGCCGGATTCGACACCCCGACCGAGGGTGCGATCCGCCTGGAAGGCACCGACGTCTCCCACGTGCCACCGCACAAACGCAACGTCAACACCGTTTTCCAGCACTATGCGTTGTTCCCGCACATGACCGTGTGGGACAACGTGGCCTACGGCCCACGCAGCCGCAAGAAGGGCAAGGAAGAGGTCAAGCGACGCGTCGACGAGCTGCTCGACGTGGTTCGGCTGACCGACTTCGCCCTGCGCAAACCCGCTCAATTGTCCGGCGGGCAGCAGCAGCGGGTGGCGCTGGCGCGGGCACTGGTGAACTACCCGAGCGCGCTGCTGCTCGACGAGCCCCTGGGTGCGCTGGACCTCAAGCTCCGCCACGTCATGCAGTTCGAGCTCAAACGCATCCAGCGTGAAGTGGGGATCACGTTCGTCTACGTGACCCACGACCAGGAAGAAGCACTGACGATGAGTGACCGTATCGCGGTCATGAACGCCGGGAACGTCGAGCAGATCGGCACCCCGACGGAGATCTATGACCGCCCGTCGACGGTATTCGTGGCCGGCTTCATCGGGCAGGCCAACCTGTGGCACGGTCGGCAGACCGGCCGCGGCAACCGTGATTACGTCGAGGTGGAGGTGCTCGGCGCCAGACTCCCGGCCAGACCCGGTGACACCGCGATCGAACCGGGCGGCCAGGCCACTTTGATGATCCGGCCGGAGCGCGTCCGGGTGACGATGGCTACCCCCAGCGGAGAACTCGCGGTGGTCCCGGCCACCGTCACCGACCTGACCTTCCAGGGTCCGGTGGTGCGGCTGGGCCTTGCCGCCGCCGACGGGTCACCGGTCGTCGCGCACGTCGGCCCCGAGGACGATCTGCCGATGCTGCGCCCCGGCGACCAGGTGTTCCTGAGCTGGGCGCCCGCCGCCTCTCTGGTACTACCGGCCGCCGACATCCCCACCACCGAGGATCTCGAAGAGATGCTCGATGAGTGATCACGTCCCGTCCGATTCGCGCCGACCCTTCCCTGAGCACGAAAGGCAGACCAGCCATGGCCGCTAGGAACGCTTCGAACAACGACATCGATCCGGCTCTGTTGACCCGCTTGGCGGCCAACTCGACGTCCCGACGACGCTTCATCGGTGGCGGTGCCGCCGCGGCCGCCGCGTTGGTACTCGGACCGTCCTTCCTGGCCGCGTGCGGATCGAACAGTTCCGACGGCGGCGCCACCGACGCCGGCGCAACCACCGCCCCGGCCGATGACGGTTCGCCGGCCAGCGGTCGCCTGCGGATCTCCAACTGGCCGCTGTACATGGCCGACGGCTTCGTGGCCGGCTTCCAGACGGCCAGCGGACTGAGCGTGGACTACAAGGAAAACTTCAACGACAACGAGGAATGGTTCGCCAAGAACAAAGAGCCGTTGTCGCGCAGACAGGACATCGGGGCCGACCTGGTGGTGCCCACCCAGTTCTTGGCGCTGCGCCTGAAAGGACTGAACTGGCTCAACGAGATCAGCGAAACCCGGGTGGGCAACCGGAAGAGCCTGCGGCCGGATCTGCTCAACGACACGTCAGACCCCGGCCGCAGGTACACGGCGCCCTACATGACCGGCATGGTCGGTTTGGCTTACAACAAGGCCGCCGTCGGCCGGCCGATCACCAGGATCGACGATCTGTGGGATCCGGCCTTCAAAGGCAAGGTGAGCCTGCTGTCGGACACGCAGGACGGGCTGGGCATGATCATGTCCTCTCAGGGCAACTCCCCGGAGCACCCCACCACCGAAACGGTCCAGAAAGCGGTCGATCTGGTCAAGGAGCAGAAGGCGAAGGGCCAGATCCGGCGGTTCACCGGCAACGACTACGCCGACGACCTGGCAGCCGGGAATGTGGTTATCGCGCAAGCGTATTCGGGTGACGTGGTGCAGTTGCAGGCCGACAACCCGGACCTGCAGTTCGTGATCCCCGAAGCTGGCGGCGACTGGTTCATCGACACCATGGTCATTCCGTACACCACCGAGAACCAGCACGCCGCCGAAGCCTGGATCGACTACGTCTACGACCGCCCGAACTACGCCAAGCTGATCGCCTTCACCCAGTTCGTGCCCGTGCTGACGGACATGGAGGACGAACTGAACAAGATCGACCCGAAGTTGGCGGCCAACCCGTTGATCAACCCGACCCAGGAGATGAAGGACAACCTGAAGACCTGGCCTGCGCTGTCCGACGAGCAGACCCAGGAGTTCAACACCATCTATGCCGCCGTCACCGGTTCCTAGCGGCACGCGTCGATGGCCGGTGTAGCCAGCAGCAGTCGTCAGCGCAGCAGGATCGCCCCGTATCTGATGATCCTGCCGGCACTGGCCTATCTGGCCGTCTTCTTTGTGGTGCCGTTCTTCTCGCTGTTCCGGACGTCGCTGTCGCAAATGGGCGGCTCGATATACCTGCCGAAGCTGACGTTCGCGTGGGACTTCGGCAACTACGCGCAGGCACTGTCTCTCTACCAGGACCAGATCATCCGGTCACTGCTGTACGCACTGACCGCGACCGTCGTGTCGCTGCTGATCTCCTACCCGCTGGCCTACGTCATCGCATTCAAGTCGGGCCGCTTCAAGAACCTGCTGCTGGGTCTGGTGGTGCTGCCGTTCTTCGTCACCTTCCTGGTGCGGACCCTGGCATGGAAGACCATCTTCGCCGACGACGGCGTGGTGGTGAGCGCCTTGGACGCCGTCGGACTGGTGGACGGCCGCCTGCTGTCGACGCCGTGGGCCGTGATCGGCGGACTGATCTACAACTCGATGACATTCATGATCCTGCCGCTCTACGTCAGCCTGGAGAAGATCGACCCGCGACTGCTGGAAGCGTCCAAGGACCTGTATTCGTCGGCGTTCCGCGCTTTCCGTAAGGTCATCCTTCCGCTGTCGCTGCCCGGCGTGATCGCCGGCAGCATGCTGGTATTCATTCCCGCGGTTGGCGACTTCATCAACGCCGACTACCTCGGCAGCGCGAACACGACGATGATCGGCAACGTGATCCAGAAGCAGTTCCTCGTGGTGAAGGACTATCCCGCGGCCGCGGCGCTGAGCTTCCTTCTGATGGTTCTAATCCTGGTCGGCGTGTTGTCCTACACCCGGGCGCTGGGTACGGAGGACCTGGTATGACGGCCCCGGCCGCGTTGGCGGAGTCCATCGAAGAAGCCCGGGGAAGCCGCCGAACCATCCGAGGGTTCGGGGCGAGCGGCCGGTTCGGTGACATTCTGTTGCGTGTCGTCGCCGGGCTGGTGATGCTCTATATCTTCGTGCCGATCTTCGTGATCGTGCTGTTCTCGTTCAACAATCCGGCGGGAAAGTTCAACTACACCTGGCAGGGTTTCACGCTGGAGAACTGGCTTCATCCGTTCAAGTACCCGGCGCTGACCAAGGCCCTGCAGATGAGCCTGGCCGTAGCAGCGGTCTCGACCGCCATTGCGCTCATCCTCGGCACTTTGTTGGCGATCGCCCTTGTGCGGCAACGGTTTCGGGGTAGCAAGACGGTTGAGACGTTCCTGGTGCTGCCGCTGACCGCCCCCGAGGTGGTGATGGGCGCATCGCTGCTGACCCTGTTCCTCGATCTGGGCTGGGCGACCGGTTTCGCCACCATCATCATCGCGCACGTAGCGTTCCAGATCAGCTTCGTCGCCATGACGGTGCGGGCGCGTGTGCGGGGCTTCGACTGGACCCTGGAAGACGCGTCGTTGGACTTGGGCGCCAGTCCGACCCGGACGTTCTTCAAGGTGACGCTGCCGTTGATCGTGCCCGGTATCGTGGCCGCGGCGATGCTGTCATTCGCGTTGTCGCTGGACGACTTCATCATCACCTACTTCGTCAGCGGTTCCACCGTCACCTACCCCCTGTACGTCAACGCCGCCGTCAAGGCCGCCGTGCCCCCGCAGATCGATGTGCTGGCCACCGCGATCCTGGTGATCAGTTTGATCCTGCTGGGTGTCGGAACGCTCTATCGACGCAAACGCCCGATTTAAGGGACCGTCGCGGCGAGCGTGGACCTGTTACACGCATTACGCGGTTTGTCGTGCGATAAGTCCACTGTCGGCAACATCAAGCGACACAACTCAGTTCCTGGTTCCCGGCCCGCCGACGATCGCGACGCCCGCCGCGCGCAACGCCGCCAGCGCGCCCGCCGACGACTCCGGCGCCACCCCCGCCGTCAGATCGACGAGCACGCGGGTGGTGAAGCCGGACTCCACCGCGTCGGCGGCCGTGGCGCGGACACAGTAGTCGGTCGCGATGCCGACCACGTCCACCTCGTCGACACCCCGGTCCCGCAGCCAGCCGGCCAACGACGTGGATGTCTCGTCGGCACCTTCGAAACCGCTGTAGGCGGCGGAATAGGCGCCCTTGCGGAACACCGCCTCGATGGCGCTGGTGTCGAGGTCGGGATGGAACTGCGATCCGGGCGTCTCGGCGACGCAATGTGCCGGCCACGACACCTTGTAGTCGGGGCGCTCGGAGAAGTGGTCGCCCGGGTCGATGTGGAAGTCCTTGGTCGCGACCACATGGTCATAGCCGTGGTCGCCGGCCAACCGGTCGCTGATGGTGCGCGCCACCGCCGAGCCTCCCGCCACGGCCAGCGAACCACCCTCGCAGAAGTCGTTTTGGACGTCGACGATGATCAGGGCCCGCATTCTCACACCGTAGCTTTCTTCGGAAGTACAGTGAAGCGGCCGCTTTTCGCAGATGAGGACGCGATGACCACGTTCGACTTCTTCCAGGCCTCCGAGCTGCCCGCACCTGAGGTGTCGGCCGGCGACGCGGTGGCAATCGTCCGGGAGCACTTCGGTCTCGACGTCGAGGTGGACCCACTCGGCAGCCAGCAGGATGCCAACTTCCTGCTCACCGCCACCGACGGCCGTCCACTCGGTGTGTTCAAGGTCGCCAACCCGGCCTTCAGCCGCGTCGAGATTGAAGCCCAGGACACCGCGGCGCGATTCCTTGCCGACGCCGGGGTCCGGGCAGCCCATAACATCGGGCTGTCCGGTGTGCAACCGATCGCGGAGATCCCCGACGGCGCCGGGGGTGTGCTGTACGCCCGGATCATCGCCTTTCTGTCCGGGGGCACCATGAGCGGCGAGCGCTACGTCGCGCCGCAGCGCTGGGCGGCGCTGGGAACCCTGGCGGGCCGCGCCAGCGTGGCACTTTCCGGGTTCGACCACCCGGGTGTGGATCGGGTGCTGCAGTGGGATCTGCAGCACGCCAATCGGACCATCGAACTGCTGACCCGCTACGTATCGGACCCGGTGCGGCGCGATCTGGTGGAGAAGGCCGCCGCATCGGCCTGGCGCACCGTGTCCGAGCTGGCTGCCGAACTACCGCGTCAGGTGATCCACTGCGACATCACCGACGACAACGTGGTGTGCTCGTCGGACAGCGGGCTGCCCGACGGCATCATCGACTTCGGTGACCTGACCCGGTCCTGGGCCGTGGGTGAACTCGCCATCACGGTGTCGTCGGTGTTGCGGCATGCCGGCGGCGAGCCGGCGGCCACCCTTCCTCTGATCACCGCGTTCGACCGCGAGCGCCCACTGCGGCCCACCGAGGTCGCCGCGCTGTGGCCGCTGGTGGTACTGCGGGCGGCCACCCTGGTCGTCAGCGGCAACCAGCAGGCGGCGATAGACGTGGAAAACGATTACGCGACAGGGGCTCTCGAGTTGGAGTGGCAGATCTTCGAGCGATCTGTTTCGGTTCCGTCGCAGGTGATGACCGGCGTAATCGCCGACGCTCTCGACCGCCCGGTTCTGCCCGCACCCCCCACGGTGACGGCACGGCTGATCGGTGATTTCGATCCCACCGTGATCGGCCGGCTGGACTTCTCGGTGCAATCCGACGCGGTCGACGCCGGTGCGTGGCTGGATCCGGAATGCGAGCATCACCGTGCCGCGGGTCTACTGGCTGCCGGCGCGACCGCCGCAGTTACCACCTATGCGCAACCCCGACTGACCAGATCCGTTGCACTGCACAGTGAATCACCGGCGACCGTGCCCACCGGCATCGATGTGTGGCTGGCCGGACCGAAGACATTTGCTGCGCCGTACGCCGGTGTGGTGGTCACCGCCGGCGACGGCGAGCTCATCCTGACCGGAGACGAAGGTGTGCTGGTGGTGCGTGGCCCCGCGGTACACCCGACCGCCGGCCCCGGACACGCGGTGTCCGGTGGTGACGAGCTGGGCAGCGCCGGTCCGGGCCGATTCTGGCTGCAGCTCAGCGTCGATGCCGAGCGCGCGGTGCCGGCGTTCGTCCGGCCGGAGTATGCGCCGGGGTGGCTTTCGCAGACCCGGGACCCCTCGCCACTGCTGGGTCTGCCCGTCGCCGCATCCACCGGAGAGGGCGTCGAGGCACTGGTTGAGCGGCGCGCCCGGTCATTTGCCGCTGTTCAGGAGCAGTACTACCGGCGGCCGCCCCGGATCGAGCGCGGCTGGCGCGAGTACCTGCTGGCCGTCGACGGCCGCAGCTACGTCGACATGGTCAACAATGTGGCGTCGATAGGGCACGCGCACCCGGATCTGACCGACGCCGTCGCCCGGCAGTGGCGCCGGCTCAATACGAATTCACGGTTCAACTACAGCGTGGTGGCAGACTTCTCCGAACGGCTGGTGGCGACACTGCCCGCCCCCCTGGACACCGTGTTCCTGGTCAACTCCGGTTCGGAGGCGGTGGACCTGGCGTTGCGCCTGGCGATGACCGCGACCGGGCGCCGCGATGTTGTCGCGGTGCGCGAGGCATACCACGGCTGGACGTTCGCCACCGACGCGATCTCGACCTCGGTCGCAGACAACCCCAATGCGCTGACCACCCGGCCGGCCTGGGTGCATACCGTGCCCAGCCCGAACAGCTTCCGGGGCGAGCACCGCGGCACGGCCGCCGACCGGTATGCGCCTGAGGCCGTCGAGTTCATCGAAACGCTTGCCGCCCAAGGACATCCACCGGCCGCGTTCATCTGCGAACCGTTCTACGGCAATGCCGGCGGAATCGCGCTGCCCGACGGCTATCTCCGTGCGGTGTACGAAGCGGTGCGAGCCGTCGGCGGGCTGGCGATCGCGGACGAGGTTCAGGTCGGTTACGGGCGGCTCGGCCGGTGGTTCTGGGGATTCGAGAGCCAGAGCGTGGTGCCCGACATCGTCACGGTGGCCAAGTCGATGGGCAACGGCCAACCGCTGGGTGCGGTGATCACCACCCGCGGCGTGGCCGAGGCGTACCGAAGTCAGGGCTACTTCTTCTCGTCGGCGGGCGGCAACCCGGTGTCCTGTGTCGTCGGCCTGACGGTGCTCGACGTCATCGAGCGCGAGGGCCTGCAGCAGAACGCTTTGATGGTGGGCGAACACCTGCGGTCGATGCTGGCCGAACTCGCGCAACGTCATCCGCTGATCGGCGCCGTGCATGGCAGCGGGTTGTACATGGGAGTGGAGTTGGTCCGGGATCGCCAGTCACTGGAACCGGCCGTTGCCGAGACGTCGGCGATCTGCGAGCGGATGCGTGAGCTGGGCGTGATCGTCCAACCGACGGGCGACCGGATGAACGTCCTGAAGATGAAGCCGCCGATGTGCCTGACGGTGGAGGCGGCCGAGTTCTTCGTCGACATGCTGGACCGGGTGTTGACCACCGGTTGGTGAAATCGGGGCCGCGCCGGGGTTCAGGCCATCCGGGTGTCGACCGACCACAGTTGCGTACAGCCCGGGCACTGCAGATGCACCAGGCTGCCGCGGTTGCTCAGCAGGTATTGCCAGTGCGTCGCGCAGTTGCGTCCGCCCGTACAGTCACCGCAGGCCGAGCCATGGTCGCAGCTCGGGCAGGGCAGCCAGGCACGGCGGCTCCTGTCGGCATCAGGGTCGATGGGCAGCACGTTGTTACCCGGGGCGCGCATCACGGCAGCGCGGCGCTGGGCTTCGTCGAGGGTCGGGTCGCGTAACCACTCCATGAGTTTAGGCTTACCTAAATTAGTCGACTCGGCAAGTCCTACCCTCCCCCGATCGGGTTGAGGCGTTCATCACATTGGACACGCCGGTACCGGCGGTCTCCTTGGCCCGCGCGTCGCGCCGGTCAGCCCCGCGAATTAAGGTCCAGACACATGTCCAGCAACAGCCGAGGGGCCGCGTGAGTCAGAGTCTGCGCATTGCGTTGCTGTCGTATCGCAGCAAAACTCACTGCGGCGGCCAGGGGTGTACGTTCGCCACCTCAGTCGCGGACTGGCCGAACTGGGCCAACACGTCGAGGTGTTCTCCGGGCCGCCCTATCCCGAGTTGCTCGATCCTCGCGTCGCGCTGCGTAAGGTGCCGAGCCTGGATCTGTACCGGGAACCGGATCCCTTCCTGGTACCTCGGCCCAGCGAGATCCACGACCGGATCGATCTGCTCGAACTCGCCACCATGTGGACCGTGGGGTTTCCGGAACCGCGTACGTTCGGGCTGCGCGCGGCGCGCATCCTGTTGCAGCGCCGCCTGATGCTCCTCGGACCCGTGGTGGTGGTCGATAGTGAACAACGCGCTGCCGTCCGCTGCGCAGCCGCACCCAACAATACGGTGGATCTGCCGCAGTAGGCGCCGATCTCGACGCCGATGCCGCCGTCGAGAGAACCGCAGGCGGCCTCTCCGATTGGCGACAACCCCGCGCCTGCCGAGGACTCCGGCCGAGCGAGGTTTGCCCGGCCGGAAGGAAGGGAACACGCCCGCACATGTTGCTCCGCAGAATCGCCCGACCGATGCTAGCTGCCGCGTTCGTCGGGCAAGGAATTGATGCCCTGCGCAATCCCAAACTCGCCGCCGAAACCGCCCGGCCGATCCTCGGGTCCCTCCAGAAGTTGCCGGACCCGGTGGGTCCCAACGTCCCGGCCGACGCCGAGACAGTCGCCAAAGTCACAGCAGCCGCACAGATCGTCGGAGGCGTACTGCTGGCGACGGGCAAAGTGCCGCGCCTGGCGTCGGCCGCGCTGGCCGCCACGGTGGTGCCGGCCAGTCTGGGGGCGCACATGTTCTGGAACGAGGTCGATCCCGCACGCAAGGCCGCAAAACGTCGCGACCTGCTCACCGACATCAGCCTGTTGGGCGGGTTGGTCATCGCGGCGGCAGATACCGCCGGTAGGCCGTCGTTGGGGTGGCGCGGGCGCCGTGCCGCCGCGCGACTGACCGGCACCGTCGCGGCGGCCTTGCCCTCCGCTGGCGACTCCGGCGTCGCGGACCGGCTAGGCCGGCGCCTGCAGGAAGGCCTGAGCGCCGGGGCGGAACCGTGGCGCGAACTGGCCGCCGCGGCCGACAAGGGTCCGCCACTTCTGGAAGCCGCCCGGGAACGCAGTGCCGACCTCGTCCACGCCGCACTCGAACAGGGCGACGAATTGGCGACCGAGGCGCTCAAGCGGGCCCGCGCCTGGCGGCAGCAAGCCGGCACAAACGAATCCGGGTGACCAGCGGCCCGGCACGGTAGATTGAGCGCATCGTCCACCGCGCTCAGGAGCAACCGATGACTTCGGGTGACTACCCACCGGCCAACCCGCCCGATCCGAACTTTCCACCGCCGCCGGGCGGTTATCCGCCTCCCCCACCCGGCTATGGGCCGCCGACCGGCTACCCGATCCCCCAGTACGGCCAGCCGGGCGGCTACCCGCCGGCGCAGTTCGGTGCACCGCCCGGCGGGCTCGGCATCCGGTTCCTGGCGCGCGTCATCGACGGACTCGTCGTCGGATTGCTGTCCGGGATCTTGACCTCCCCGTTCGGCTACGACGGGCCGTCCATTCTGGGCGTTCCGAACTACGCGCTCGTCGGGGGGCTGTTCTCCGGCCTGCTGATGTGGGGGTACTTCGTCGGTTTCGAGGTGTGGAAGGGCTGGACTCCGGCCAAGAAGCTGCTGGGGCTGACGGTCCGCGGACCCGGCGGAGCGCCGAAACCGGACTTCCGACAGTCGGCGATCCGGAACTCGTTCACCCTCCTGTCGCTGGTTCCGTGCCTCGGCTGGGTGCTCGCGCCGGTCGCCTACATCGTGATCGCCGTGACTATCAGCAGTAGCCCCACCAAGCAGGGCAAGCACGACGAGCTGGCCGGCGGGACCCAGGTGGTCAAGGGCTAGCGCAGTCGCGAGCAGACGCAAATGCGCCCGAAATCGCTTGATTCCGGGCGCATTTGCGTCTGCTCGCGTGGTCAGATGTATACGTGGTCAGATAAAGACGTGGTCAGATAAATACGTCGAGGATCAGGACCACGCCCAGACCCGCCACCGATAGCACCGTCTCCATGAGGGACCACGTCTTGATGGTCTGGCCGACACTGAGCCGGAAGTACTCCTTGACCAACCAGAAGCCGGCGTCGTTGACGTGGGAGAAGAACAGCGACCCGGCCCCGACCGCGAGCACCACCAGCGACACCTGACCGGTGCTCATACCCTCGACCAGACCGAGCATCAGCGACGAGGCGGTGATGGTGGCCACGGTTGCCGACCCGGTCGCCAGCCGGATCAGCACCGCGAGCAGCCAGGCCAGCACCAGAACCGAGATGTTCACCTGCTTTGCCCATTCGGCCAGCAGCGTACCGATGCCGGTGTCGACCAGCACCTGCTTGAACCCACCGCCGGCGGCGACGATCAGGATGATGCCGGCCACCGGGGGCAGCCCCGACTCGACGGCCTTCATGATCTCGGCGCGCGTCATCCCGGCCCCGCGGCCCAGAGTGAACATGCCGACGATCACGGCCAGCAGCAGGGCGATGATCGGAGTGCCCAGGCTGTCGAAGATCTGGCGGAACCACTGGCTTTCATCCTTGATGCCGATGTCGACGAGCGCCTTGCCCATCATCAGTGCGACCGGCAGCAGCACCGCGAACAGCGTGATACCGAAGGACGGCCGGCGATGCTCGGTGCCGTCGGCGAACCGGTCGGCGTCGAACGTGTGCGGCGCCTCGACGACCACCCACTTGCCCGCCAGCTTCCCGAACAGCGGGCCGGCCAGCACGATCGTCGGGATGGCAACCAGCACACCGAGACCCAGCGTCAGGCCCAGATCTGCGTTCAGCAGACCGACCGCCGTGAGCGGACCAGGATGCGGCGGCACGAAGCCGTGCATGGCCGAAAGGCCGGCCAAGGCCGGGATTCCGACGGTGATCAGCGACAATCCCGAGCGCCGGGCCACCAGATAGATGACCGGCATCAGCAGGACCAGTCCGATCTCGAAGAACATCGGCAAGCCGATGATCGCACCGACCAGGGCCATCGCCCACGGCAGCATGCGTGGTGAGGCATGGCCGACGATGGTGTCAACGATCTCGTCGGCTCCACCGGAATCCGCCAGTAGTTTGGCGAACATGGCACCCAGGGCGATCAGGATGCCCACCCCGGCCGCAGTGGAACCGAATCCGTCGGTGAAGGATTTGAGCACCTTGGTCAAACCTTCGCCGGCGACGAGTCCCACGGTGAGGGCGCCGAATATCAAACCGAGGAACGGGTGCAGCTTGACGACGGTGATCAGCAGGACGATCACGGCGACGCCGGCCAGGAACGCAAGGATCAACTGGGTACCGGCTGCCACGGGTTCGGCGAGCTTGGGGGCATCGGCGAGGAACATGCTGCCGGGGGTCATGAGCTCTCCTGTCCGGTCGGCGAAACATATTCGTCCACAATCGAATCGATGCTGCGATCGACATCGATGGTGACACCGTTCTCATCTGGATCGAGCGGTTCGAGCGTGTCGAACTGGGATTGCAGCAGCGAAGCGGGCATGAAATGGCCGGGCCGACTGGCCTGACGCCGACCGATCACCTCGGGCGTGCCCTGCAGATGCAGGAAACGGGTCTGCGGACAATGGCTGCGCAATTGGTCACGGTACTTGCGCTTGAGAGCCGAACAACTCATCACGCCGCCGTCGGGGTGCGCGGTCAGCCATTCCCCGATCGTCTCCAGCCACGGATGGCGGTCGTCGTCGTCAAGCGATTGTCCGGCGGACATCTTGGCGATGTTGGCTTCGGGGTGGAAATCGTCGGCGTCGGCGAACGGTACCCGCAATCGTTGTGCCAGTGCCGCGCCGACCGTCGACTTGCCCGACCCGGAAACGCCCATGACGACGATCGGTGCCGTTGATCCCATCAGTCCTCCCTGTGCTGTACATCACAAAGCATGGCGCAATGATCTGATTATTGCAAGTGATACTTGGGAATGACAAGATGTAACTGTGAGCGAGCAACCAATCATCGGCGAGTTGCACGCCAACCTTCTCGACGCGCTGGGCGGTGACATGGTGTCCGGACGGCTGCCGGCGGGCCACGTCCTGACCCTGGAAGGCGTGGGAGCCCAGCACGGCGTGTCCCGCAGCGTCGCCCGCGAAGCCGTGCGGGTACTGGAGTCGATGGGTATGGTGGCTTCGCGGCGGCGAGTCGGCATCACCATCCTGCCCGCCGAGAAATGGAACGTGTTCGATCCCCGGCTGATCCGGTGGCGACTCGACGCCGGCGACCGCGTAGCGCAACTCGTCTCGCTCTCGGAACTGCGCCGCGGCTTCGAGCCGGTCGCCGCGGCCCTGGCCGCCCGCCGCGCCGATCCACACCAGTGCCGGATCATGGCCGCCGCGGTGTCCGACATGGTGGTGCACGGGCGATCAGGCGACTTGGACGCATACCTGTTGGCCGACAAGGTCTTTCATCGCACCTTGCTCGAGGCCAGTGGGAACGAGATGTTTCGCGCGCTCAATGACGTTGTCGCCGAGGTGCTCTCCGGACGAACGCACCACGGCATGATGCCCGAACGCCCCAACCCGGCGGCGATCGCCCTGCACGACGAGGTGGCACGCGCGGTCCGCATGCGTGATGAACCCGCCGCCGAGCACGCGATGCGGGCGATCATCGATGAGGCAACGACGGCTGTGGCAGAGGAGTTTTCGGTAGATCCCGGCCGCTAGCTCAAGCGGGGATGATCTGGAAGTTGAGCAGCAGACCGTCGACCTCAGTCACCTTGACGACGGTCTCGGTGGTGTCACCGCCGCCGGTAACGGTGCAGCGGGTCTCGTTGCCGACCACTCCCTCGAGTCCACCCACACAGCTGACCGTCTCGGCCGCCATCTGGTTCTGCGTCATCAGCCTGCCGACCTGGTCCTGCAGTTGAACCTGTGACAGCGCGGGCGTCATCTCGTAGTCGATCGTGGCGCCATCGACCTTCGTCGCCTTGACGATCGGCTCGATGGCGTTGGTCTCCGAGAGAACCACCTCGCAACGGGTGGTCATGCCCACCTCTCCGACAAGATCCTCGGCGCACAGAACCGACTGCGGAGCCTGGCCCGCCTCGGTCAACCGCTCGGTGATGTCGTTCTGCAGAGCCGCCTTCTCGACGACGGGGATGATCTGGAAGTTGAGCAGCAGACCGTCCACCTCGGCCACCTTCACGACGATCTCGGTGGTGTCACCGCCGCCCGCAACGGTGCAGCGGGTCTGGTCACCCACCACTCCCTCGAGTCCGCCCACACAGCTGACCGTGTCAGCCGCCGTCTGGTTCTGCTCCATCTGCCTGCCGACCTGGTCCTGCAGTTGAACCTGTGACAGCGCGGGCGTCATCTCGTAGTCGATCGTGGCGCCATCGACCTTCGTCGCCTTGACGATCGGCTCGATGGCGTTGGTCTCCGAGAGAACCACCTCGCAACGGGTGGTCTTGCCCACCTCTCCGACAAGATCCTCGGCGCACGAAACCGACTGCGGAGCCTGGCCCGCCTTCGTCAACCGCTCGGTGATGTCGTTCTGCAGAGCCGCCTTCTCGACGACGGGCGGACCGGTTCCGGTCTGCATGTCCACGCTGCAGCCGGCCAGCCCCACGCAACCAAGCGCCACCATCCCCAGCATTGCACCCGATAGGATCCCAACCCTGGTCATGACACCCTCCCGTAAGATTGCAGCGAATACGGCAGCTTCTCAGGGTAACTGGATGCTGACAGTTCCGGCAGCCGTTCCAGTCGCCCTCAGCTCAGGTCGGGCCGGTTACGGTTCCATTCCACCCAGCCGGTACCGGTTCGCCCGTCGGCGGCGGTGACCGACACCCAAGCCCGCGGGAACTGTGCGACTCGGCCATCCCCGGACACCAACCGCACCGGAGCGTGTGCCACCACATCGGCGTGCAGCACCAGGTCGCCAGGGCGCACCGTCAACTCGGTGCTGATGGGTAACCCGTTGGCCCCGAACACTTCCCGCGCCTCGACGGCTTCCAGTTCGACGAGTGCCCCACCGGCTGGCTGCAGGTAGCCGAGGCCGATCCGCGGCGCTCCGGGAATACGTATGTCGACGGCATGCACGTGCGTTCCGTCATCGAGGTGCAGCGCACTCCAGAGCCAGTCCATGCTCCACCAGTCGCGCACGCCCCAGGAGTGGTCGCGCTGTCCGACTGCCGCGTCGACGGAAAGGGTGGTGCCGTCGACGGTGACGCTGCCGCTGACGGTGCACGGGATCTCGTAGCGGGTGGTCACTCGGTACTGGTACGGCGTGCCGACGCTGGACCACACCAGGTCCAACGACACCTGTGCCGGGCGCCCGTCTTCACCGCGCAACAGCGCCGAGGGATCGTCGTAGGCACGGCCACGGCCGGTCAACCCGACCCGATAGGTCAGCAGCGGTTCGACGGCCTGCTGGGTCAACGTGAGATCGGCGGTCCGGACGTGCGCGGGATCCTCGGGAACATGCGCCTCGAAGTCGTTGACCGCGATGGTCGGCATGCCCGGACCGCACAGCAGTGCGTTGATCCAGGCCTGTTTCTCGTTCGGGTAGAGGCCGAGTCGCACCCAGCCGCCCATCCCCAGTTCCGGTGCGGCGAAGTCGAAATACCAGCTCTCGTTCCACAGCGCGTCAGCTGCCCGGGTGTGCGGTTCTTCGTCAGAGGCCAACGGCCGCAACGGTTCCGCCCCACTGACGAGCCCCGAGTCGCTCCCGGCTCGGCCGCCCGAGGCGTCGCGTTGTCCACTCATGGGAGCACTGCGAGCGCATCGGTGTCCAGGACATGACTGCAGTTGCGTTCCAGCATCGTCAGGAACATCTCGTCCCCGCGCTCGGTGCGCTCCACGATCATGGACGCAACGATCGTCATGGTCACCCCGGTGAAGCTTGCCCTGCGCACCCCGTCGCGGACGTCGACGAGGTCGAGTCGGCAATCCGGTCCGAGTGCCTGGTGATAGGCGCCCACCAGGTTGTGCCAGTGCGCGCGACGGTCCGCGGTGGGCAGCGCGCACCCCAGGAAGTAGGCCAGGTCGGTCATCGCCGCACCCCAGGTCGCGGTCTGCCAATCGACGATCGTCAGTGGGCGTGCGGCACCGGGCTCGCCGAACAGCATGTTGTCCAGTCGGTAGTCACCGTGGACCAGACCCATCGGCCGGTTCGAGGCCCGCTCGGCCGCCCAGTGGGCGTCGAAGCCGGCGACCAGTCGTTCACACACGTTTCGTTGCTCCGGCGTCATCATCGCGCCGTACCGCTCGGGGAAGCCGGCGTACAGCGCGGTGATCAGCGCCTGGTCCAACGGCGCCGCGCGGTTGAGCCATGGCGACCCGGCCAGGGCGGCGTCGCCGAGCAGCGGTCCGTGTATGCGGCCCAGCTCGCTAACTGCCAGTATCGCCTGATCGATTGTGGCGCCGCGGATCTCGTCACCTTGAACAGCGGGCGCGGCATCGTCGAGCACCAGGTCGAAGACGCCGGTGTCCGGATCGAACGCGGCGTGGTGGCAGTGCGCCACCGGCCCCGTCAGCCGGGGCGCGATCTCGGTGTAGAAGTTCACCTCGCGTTCGTAGAGGCCCATCGCCAGACCGGTCTGCCGGCTCGTCGGGTCGCTCGCCGCAACCTTGAGAACCACCGACGGGGGTCCCGCGACCGAACCGTCGTAGGTCAGCGCGATGCGGTAGCACTCGCTCATCTGGCCCGTGCCGATTCGCTCACAGGTGAATGCGGTGACCGTACCCGCGCCGAGCAGTTCGGTGAGCCACTCCGCGGTCAGGTCGTCAGGGGCCTCGATGCGCACCCGACCAACTTATGACAGGTGTCAAGGCCCGTGCCGTTCCGCCACGAATGTGCGCGTCTGCACCTCCAAGCCGGCGTGTCCACCTGCGGACACGCACTCTCGGCGGAAATCAGGATCCGGAGTTTTGGCAGTGCTTGCCCGGTGACGGTGCGACGTCCAACGACGGGTTGCGGTCGAAGAAGCCGAACGGCTTGAGCCAGAACGACACCCCATCCACCGGCATGATGGGCCAGTCCTCCGGTCGGGTGATGTGGTGGATGCCGAACACGTACCACAGCACCACGTCGGTGTCCTCGATCGACCGGTCGGCCTTGGTCCATGCACCGATGCCGTGGTCTTCGGACGACTGATTGACGAATTCGCCTGCCGGCCAACGCTCGTCGGGTTCATTCGGGGTGACCCACAGCGTGTGGCCGATGACGTTTGCGCGCTGGAAGACCTTGGAGGCCGGGTCGAACATCGCGGGGAACGCCCCACCGGGCACCAGTTTGTAGGCCGGGTGGGTGCCCAGCCCGTTGACGCGGTTGGTGTTCACCACCTTCCAGCCGCGCTGGGTGGAGAAGTCCATGTCCTGCATACCCTCGCGCTCCGTGCGCAGCGGCACGTTGCGCTGCACCACCGAAAGCCCGTACGGATTGTCCGGACCCATCGGCTCGGCGTAGGACTCGCTCATGTAGACGGTGTTGTCGGTGCCGTCCACGTCCATGTCGAGTCTGACCACGAGGAAGTGCTGATGGAACGGCGCGTAGGTCCGCTCGTCGATCAGGGTGCCGTTCTTGGGTGTGGGCCCCGGTGGGAACGGCGTGGTCACCATGATGCCGGTGGCGCGCACCTCGCACTCGATGTTGCCGTCCTGGTAGAACCGCCAGTACACCAGGTACTCGTAGTTGGCGACGGTGACGTGGCAGGACACCGTCAGGCGGCGCATTCGGCGGACCTCGGCTCCGGTGTCGTGGTCGACGTGCTTCCAGAGCACGGCGTTGTCTTCCTCGTGGATACAGACCGCGTTGGGGATCTCGTACGGCTCGCCCATGCTGTTGTGCAGCGTCGCGTCGAGGTACCGGATCTCGCCGAGGCAATCGCAACCGAGTTCCAGTGAGGTCGTCATGAAGCCCAGGCCCCACTCGCCGATGTCGAAGGCCGTGCGGCGGTAGTGATCCTCCGACGAATCCCGGTAGGGCACCATCATCTCGGCGAATGAGATGCGGTGCGCGATGGAGCGCTCGCGGTCCCCGTCTCGGTACCTGATCTGGTGCAGCGTCATGCCTTCGCGGTGGTTGAACCCGACCCGCAGTGACCAGTTCTGCCACCGCAGCAGGTTGCCTTCCACGGTGAACGACGGGCCGTCGGGCTGCGTGATGTCCAACGGCTTGAGTGGCTCGCGCTGCCAGGTCGCGCGGATGCGTTCGGGAATGCGACCTGGGATGTACTCACCCATCACGGTGGGGCGTTCGACACCACCGCTGTCCTCGATCCGCAGAAGTTCCATCGAGTTCAGATCGATGACGCAGTGCAGACCGCTGACGTGGTTGGCGTACGGATTGCCGCCGGCCATGCTTTTGATCCAGGTGTCCGACCACCCGATCCGACGGTCCCGGAACTCCGGCGGTGCGACCGCATCGCCGTACGTCCAGGTGTCCATGAAAACCATGTCCATGTCGGTGATACCGCGCTTGGCCAGTGCGGCGACCACCTCGGGGCACGCCCGCAGCACCCGGTCGCATTCCTCGAACTCGTCGACGGTGAAGTTTGCCTGGACACCGGGCACGTGCTCGAACGACTCGATGCGGTCGTCGGTGAGCGACACCACGCTGCGATAGGTGGCGTTGTTGTGACGGTCCAGGCAGAGCGCCACGGCTTTGCGCGCCGGTGGGGACCCGCCGCCCTCGAATTCGGCGAGTTCGGCCTTTCCAGGCTCCAGCATCTCCATGCATGCGATCCGCCAGCCGCCGCCGGGGGGGTCGACCTCCCGATCACGGCGAAGGATCGCGGCCACGGCACGGAACTCGTTCGCCGACAGCGGGTCGAGCGGATGATCGGGCGTATTTTCGGCGGTCTGGTCCATCCCTACATCCTCTGCCGAGGATTTCCGCCGCGGAGTGCAAATCGCGCATTTCGAACATGTTCCGGCGCCAGCCCTCAATGCGTCCGGGCGCCAGCCCTCAATATGTCCGGGCGCCAGCCCTCAATGCGTCAGAGTGAAGCCGTCCCACGCGCTGCGCCGGTGTGCGTGCGGGTCGAACTCGATGCGGGTGCGTCGGTCGAACACCATCACCGCACGATCCTCGACCGTATGCGCAGGCCAGCCATCGCCCGGCGACCCGGTACGGGCGAATTCACGCCAGCGCGTCTGCACGTCATTGCTCACCCGGCGGGCCGACTTCCGGTCGCCTGCCACTGTCAGGGTGGCCCCGAGCCGGGTCCGGTAGATGTCGAAGACCGCGAAGAGTTCGGTTGCGTGCGTCGCGCCCAGCCCTGACCAGTGCAGCGGGCGCGGGGCGTAGTCGTAGCGGTACAGGTAGGTCGGGGCGGTGGCCGACCTGGCGTCGGCGACCTCCCAGGCCGCCGAGGTGAACGCGAAGTCGCCACCGATGCGGATACAGGCCTTGGGGGCCGGATAGTCCGGATAGGCCTCGATGATCCGATCTCTGGTGGCGGCACCGGCGCCGCCCAGCAGCGCCTCGATCTTGTGCTCGGTGGTGGGCAGAACTTTGAGGAACCGGGTGAACAACCGCGCTTCCTGGGCGTTGGTGCCCACGATCAGGGGCACCGGGTGAGCCCGACCGGTGCGCATCGCCTCGCGGGGATGCAGCGGCAGCACCTCATCGCCGAAGGCCGGGCCAACCGGGAATGCGCCGAGCATTTCGGCGGTGTTCATGTCGATCAGGGTGTCGAGCGCGTTGACCAGGTCGGCCGGCCTCGCCGCCATCAGGGCGTGGGCCGCATCGGATCGGCGCGCGCCGATCAACGCCACGAAGCGTTCGGCAAATCGGGCGGCGACCTCCTGTGGGCGAGTCACACCCGAGGCCGGACTCTCCGAAATCGCTTGACGGAAAAGACCTTTCGCCGACGGAACGGCGAGCAGCGTGCAGACCGCCTGCGCACCGGCGCTCTCGCCGAAGATGGTGACGTTGTCCGGATCCCCCCCGAACGCCGCGATGTTGTCACGTACCCACTGCAGAGCCATCACTAGATCACGCAGAAACAGGTTGGAATCAATGGGCTGGGTTCGGGTCCCGAGCCACGACAGGTCCAGACAGCCTAGTGCGCCCAGGCGGTAGTTGACCGACACGTATACGCAACCGCGGCGAGCCAGCGCCGCGCCATCGTAGATGGGTGTGGCCGAACTGCCGAAGATGTAGGCACCGCCGTGGATGAACACCATCACGGGCAACGGGGTATCGGCGGGCGTCTCCGGAGTCACCACGTTCAGCGTGAGGCAGTCCTCGCCCATCGGCTGGTACCTGCCCACCCCGGTGGCGGTGTACATCCGCTGCTGGGGAGCACAGTTGGCGAAGGTGTGACAGTGCCGGACACCCCGCCAAGGTGCCGGTGGCTGGGGGGCGCGATAGCGCAACCGCCCGATCGGCGGGCGCGCGTACGGAATCGAGCGCCAGCGGTTGACGCCGTCACGGGCGAAGCCTTCGACGACTCCCGACGCGGTGGACGCGCGGACGATGCGATCGTGCATAACACGACCGTAGCGAACACGTGTCGAGTACGACGTGTCCGACCCGCCACGGCTAACGTTGCGGTCATGCGGATTGCCGTTCTGGCCGCGGGGATGTTGGTCGTCGCCGGCTGCTCATCGGCGCCCACGTCAGCGCCCACCCTGACACCGATTACGCCGAAGACCGCGGCCAGATCGACCGGCTCCCCCACCGAAACGACCTCGAAAAGCCCGGTGACCTCGGCCGTTCCCAGCACTGCCCCGACCAGCACGACTCCCATCGAAGCCGCCATCGCCTGGGTTGCAGCGGGCACCCCCGCTGATCCGGCCGGCTTTCACACCGCGACACGCGACGGCGCCACCGCCCAGTTGGGCGATGACATCGCGTTCGTCACCCCGACAGGCAGCGCCGAATGCATGACCGAGGCGAAGTCCGACGGTGCACTGGCATGCCTGGTGGACCTCACCGACCCGCCCGCACCGCCGGCGGACATCTACGGCCAATGGATCGGCGGGTGGGCGGACTTCCCCGGCGCCACGTTGGAGGTCGGGTCGGCACACGGCGATCCCGGCAGGTTCAGCAGGGGCACCGGCGCCGAGCTGCCCTACGGCAGCTCGCTGAAGTTCGGGAACTACCAGTGCCGCGCCGACCGCGCCGGCCTGTTCTGCGTCAACTTCGCCCACCTGTCCGGCGCGAAGTTCGCCGATTCAGGCGTGGAACCGCTCGGCTGCCTGCGTGTGGTCGCCCACCCGGAGCTGGGAATTCGGTTCAGCTGCTGACTCAGCGCCAGCCGTCGGCGGCCTGGGCGGCGCGGATCAGCGTGTCGCACAGTTGACGCAGTTCTGCGGTCCCGGCACCCTCGCCGACCGCCGTCGAGACGTCCTCGGCCGCGCATCGCACCTGATAGACCCGGTCGGCCAAGTCCGCGGCCTCGTCGGCCGTCAGCACCACGGAGTCCGGCGGTATCGCGCTACCTTTGACCATTGCCCGCAGCTCGTACGCGCGTTGACGGCAGGATTGGCGACAGTACCGGCGACGCCGACCTATTCCGGCGTCGGGCACCTCCCGGCCACACCAGCGGCACGCGGCAACGCGCGAGCGACGGGTCACGACGCCTGACTGTAGACCGCCTGGCACCGACTTCGGCGGATCGGCGGTATTCTAGAGAACTGCGCCGCGTTGTTCACCGGGAACTGTGCGCCCCGTCGCCGCGTTCCTAATCTGGAACATTGTGCTTGAAGAGGAGTATTGACGATGGCTGATCGCGTCCTGAGAGGCAGTCGCCTCGGAGCCGTGAGCTACGAGACAGACCGCAACCACGACCTTGCGCCGCGTCAAGTTGCGCGGTACCGCACCGACAACGGCGAGGAGTTCGACGTCCCGTTCGCCGACGACGCGGAGATCCCCGGCACCTGGCTGTGCCGCAACGGCCTGGAGGGCACCCTGCTCGAGGGTGATCTGCCGGAACCCAAGAAGGGGAAGCCGCCGCGCACGCACTGGGACATGCTCTTGGAGCGTCGTTCGGTGGCAGAACTCGACGAGCTGCTCAAGGAGCGCCTCGAGATCGTCAAGACTCGCCGCCGCGGCAGCCAGTAGTCTGCGAGCCCCGATCAGGGGCTGATGCCGCGGGCGCGGTCGAGCCGCCCGCCGATGCCCCACTGAGCGACCTTGACCATTGCTTCGCGGATGTTCGAACCACTCATCTTCGATACGCCGAGCTCACGTTCGGTGAAGGTGATCGGCACTTCGACGACCTTGAATCCGTTGTTGATCGCGCGCCAGGTCAGGTCGATCTGGAAGCAGTAACCCTTGGATTCGACGGTCTCGAGTTCGATCTTCTCGAGCACCTCGCGACGGTAGGCGCGGTAGCCCGCGGTGATGTCGCGGATGTCGACACCGAGCAGCAGCCGGGAGTAGGTGTTGGCGGCCTTGGACAGCACCAGCCGCCGCCACGGCCAGTTGCGCACCGTCCCCCCGTCGACGTAGCGCGAGCCGATGGCCAGGTCCGCTCCGCCGTCGACGGCGTCCAACAACCGGTGCAGCTGTTCGGGGGCGTGGCTCCCGTCGGCGTCCATCTCGACCAGGACCGAATACTGACGGCCCAGCCCCCATGCGAACCCGGCCAGATATGCCGCTCCCAGGCCGTGCTTGGCGGTGCGGTGCAACACGTGGACCCGGTCGGGGTCGTCCAGCGCCAACTCGTCGGCGAGGTTGCCGGTGCCGTCGGGGCTGCCGTCGTCGACTATCAGGACGTGGACCTCGGGCAGGGCTTGGTGCACCCGGCCGACGATGAGCGGAAGATTCTCCATCTCGTTGTACGTCGGGATGATCACCAGGGCGCGGGCGCTGGGGCGTTCACCCGTCATCTCAGTGCTCCTCGATGGTCGTCGTCGGTCCCCCCGGTGTTGTCGGCCATCGGCCGGGCCGGCGGCGACGAGTCGGACGCATGAACCCCCCATTCTGCACGATGCCGACCAGCACAGCGGCCAGACCCGCTCCGACCAGCGTCCATTGAATGAGCGGTCCCCACCTCGTCGCCGGAGTCTGCGCCGTCTTGAGGCGGATCTGCGCAACCAGGTATCCCGGTTCGAAAAATGCCGTGCGGGCCAGTTCCCGGCCGTCCGGGGCGATGACAGCACTGATGCCGGTAGTACCGGCCACCACTACGTAGCGGTCGTGTTCGACCGCGCGGGTCCGCGCGAAGGCCAGCTGCTGCTCACTCATCGCCTCGTTGAACGTCGCGTTGTTGGTCGGCACGGCCAACATCTGCGCGCCGCCGAGCACCGACTCGCGGGCGGCACGGTCGAAGATGACCTCCCAGCACGTCGCCACACCGACCGGCACGCCGGCGGCGTGCACGACACCGGTACCGCCGCCGGGAACAAAGTAGCCGGCCCGATCTGCGAACCCTGACAAGCGCCGGAAGAACCCCCGCCACGGCAGATACTCCCCGAATGGCTGGACGATCTGCTTGTCGTGACGCTCGCCTGGCCCGGTCTGCGGGTCCCACACGATGACGGTGTTGGTGGCCGTCGGCGACTGTGGCGTCCAGTCCCGCGTGGCGACCACCCCGCCGACGAGGATGGGAGCGCCGATGGCCGCGACGGCCGCCTGGATCTGTTCGCGGGCATCGGTGTTGGCCAGCGGGTCGATGTCCGAGGAGTTCTCCGGCCAGATCACGAACTGCGGTTGCGCTGCCCTGCCCGCGTGCACATCGTCGGCCAACCGGATCGTTTCGGCGACATGGTTGTCGAGCACCGCGCGCCGCTGAGCGTTGAACTCCAGTCCCAGCCGCGGGACGTTGCCCTGAACAGCGGCCACCGTGACGGTCGGTTCGTCACCGGCGCCCGTGCCGGCCTGCCGGACGTGTGGGTGCATCAGCACCGTGGTCAGCAACACGACCGCGATGAGCACGCCGGGTGCGACCACCGCGGGCGGATGGGTGCTGCGGTCCCGCGTCCACCACCAGTCCAGCGTCGCCGACGCCAAGCCCGCGATACCGAAGCCGGCCAGGGCGACGCCAAACGACAGCAACGGCACCCCGCCCAGCTGCGCCAGCGGTAGCAACGGGCCGGTTGTCTGACTGAAACCCACTACTCCCCAAGGGAATCCACCGAACGGCACGGAGCACTTGAGCCACTCCTGAGCAACCCAGGCAAGACCGAAGAACAGCGGCCAGGCCGGTAGCCCGCGCACGGCGACGGCCAGCAACCCGAACACGGCCGGAAACAGTGCACACAACACCGACAGCGCCAGCCACGGGAAAAGACCGACCAGTCCACTGATCCACGGCAGCAGCGGCAGATAGAACGCCACACCGAACAGGAAGCCCAAGCCGAACCCGCCCGCATAACCGGTCGATGGCCGGGTCAGCACGCCCGCCAGCACCGCCAACGACAGCGGCGCTGCCCACCACCAGGCCAGCGGCGGGAAACTCGCACACATGAGCAACCCGGCGGCGACCGCTGCGCCCATCCAGGGCAGCCGGGCCAGGATTCGGCTACCCACGGGGCCCGCCGTACAGGACCACACCGCGGTGCACCGTCTGCAGGCACCGCGGCGACGGTTCGTCGGGGTGCAGGCGCGGTAATGCGGGCACACCGGAGCGCGGATCCGTAGACCAGCGCTGCACGGCGTCGGCCGGCGCGGCGACCTCGAGGTGCTCGACATCCCACACGGCGTAGCAGGCTGCGGCGCCGGCCACCAGGGTGCCGGTGATCCCGTCGCATATCCCCGCGGCACGCCACGCGCCACGGGTGGCTGCCGAGAACGCCGCGCGCGCCGACACGGCACTGCCCGCTGTCCGGTGGTTGACCGCGGCGCGTATCCCGGCCCAGGGATCGATCCCGGTCACCGGACTGTCCGAACCGAACGCAAGTGGCACGCCTTGAGATGCTAACAGCGCCAACGCGTTCAGCGTTTCGGCACGGTCGGCGCCGAGCCGCTGCGCGTACATGCCCGACCGCCCGCCCCACAGCGCGTCGAAGTTGGGCTGCACGCTCGCGATGACGCCCCACTCTCCCAATTTGGCGGCCTGCTCGGCATCGACCATCTCGACATGCTCGAGGCGGTGCCCGCAGCGAGCCACCGCGGGCACGCCGAAGCGCGCCACCGCCCGTTGCAGGGCGTCGACGACAGCGCTCACCGCGGCGTCGCCGATGACGTGAAACCCCCCGGGCACCTGCGCCTCGGTGCACGCCGCAAGATGGGCCGCGATCGCGTCGTCGTCGAGATACCGAGTGCCGCAGCAATCCGGGGCGTCGGTGTAGGCGCGGCTCAGCCAGGCGGTGTGCGACCCCAGCGCGCCGTCGACGAACAAGTCACCGGCCAGGCCACGGGCACCGGTGGCGTCCAGCAGTTCCCGGGCCTGCGCCGCGGTACGAACCGGCTCGCCCCAGTAACCGGTCATCTCGACACCGTGAGGCGTGGACCGAAGTTCGCGCCAGTCCTCCCGGCCGCCGATGTCGGGTCCGGCGCACTCGTGCACGGCCACCACGCCGGCGGCCGCGAATGCGTCCAGGGCCGCGGTGCGCGCCGCCGTGCGCTGCGCGGCGGACAGCAGCGAGCGGGCCACGTTGCGCACCCGGTGGTGCGCCTCGGCCGACAACGGCCCCGGCCCGTCATAGCCGATGACGGCGGCCAGGCCGGCGGTCTGCTCCCGCAGCGCAGTCGATGCGAGTGCGGAATGCATGTCGACGCGCGCCAGATAGGCGGGGCGGCGACCGAGTACGTCGTCCAGCTCGGCGGTGGTCGGGACCTGGTGGCCGGGCCAGTTCGACTGATCCCAGCCCTGACCCCAGATCACCTCATCGGGCTCGGCGCCGGCGTATTCGGCCAGCATGGTCAGGAGGTGGTCTTTGGACCGGGCCCCGCGCAGGTCCAGGCCGCTTTGCAGCAGTCCGGTCGCGGTGATGTGTACGTGGGTGTCGACGAACGCGGGCGCGACGAACGCGCCGTCGAGTTCGACGACCTCGGCGGCGGGAAACTGGGCCCGGGCCACCTCGTCGCTGCCCAGCCAGACGACGATTCCGTCACGCACCGCCATGGCGGTGGCGTCGGGGTGGGTGGGGCTGTGGATGCGGCCGCCGAGCAGCACTGTCGTCACCGGAGAAACCTAGCGTGCCGGTGCCGTGACGACGACGAGCGACGCTACTCGGGTCGACGTGGCAGGGCGGGCCGTTCGACCGGCGGGACGTGGTCGTGCACGTCGACGACTTCGCCGTCGACGTATCGTCCGCGACCCGGGCCGCCACGTCCGGACACGTCGACGAAGGTGATCCGACCGACCAGGGCCCGGGTGGCCACGACGCCGGCCAGCGGGCGCATGGCGGCACGGGTGGGCGGCATCAACATCAGCAGACCTGCCGCGGAGGTGACCAGGCCGGGGATGACCACAAGGACGGTCCCGAGTGCGACCAGGGCGCTGTCGGTGACCCGCGCCTGGGGCTCTCGAATGCCGCGGCGCAGCTGCGCGACCTGCCGACGCACCTGGGAGCCGGCCAGTGCGATGCCCAGCGTGAACGTCGCTGCAAGCAACAGAACCGTCCAGCCGAACCCGATGGCGTGAGTCAGGCCCACGATCACCGCCATCTCGATGAGGACGTACACGAGGAACAGCCGCATAGCCATGAACCGTTCAACGCGCGGGACGGACCGGAGGTTCCAAGATCTCGGTCGCGGTCACGTCACCGCCCTGAGTTCGAGCGCGACGTTGTTCTTCATGCCGCCGCGCAGCTTCGAGAAGAGATTGAACGTCTTGCCGACCAACCCGTATCGCCGGCCTATCGCGTCATATGCGTCACCGGTCCGGGACTTGTCGATACTCGCGACGGCTTCGACCGCCTCGCTCTTCGGCTTGCCCCGCATGTCGCACTTGGCGATGGTCACCCGCGGCGTGTTCCGGATCCGCTTGACCTTCCACGACGTCTCCTGGGTGATGACGATGAGCCCGTTCCCGTCGGGCGCGGCCCAGATCGGTGTCGACTTGGGCCGGCCGTCCTTGGTGAACGTCGTGAGCAGGATGTATTCGGAGCCGGCGATGTCGGCGAATGTCAGGGCCACGTATGTCAAGGTAGCGGGACGCGGGCTCGCGTCGATTCGGCGGGTCTCACGAGTCACGCGCGCCAACGCACCGGAGAAGACACGAGTCTGTCCACCTCAGCGCGACAATGCGCGACAACTGAGACGCGTGTGGGCCCGAATCACACCGTGTCGCTTGTTGTCGCTTCGAGCCGGGCAATTTGAGTATCGGTCTTTCGGCGTTGCCAACGTGACTGATGAGGCGCGAAGCTACCCCTCGAGGTCGCCTTCGGTCTCCAGCAGCACCTGCCGAAGGCCGGCCAGGGTGGCCTCGTCGGGTTCCGCCCACATCCGGCGCTCGACGGCTTCGAGCAGCCGTTCCGCCATCCCGTGCAGCGCCCACGGGTTGGACTCCGACATGAATTTGCGGTTCTGCGGGTCCAGAACGTAGCCGGCGGCCAGCTGTTCGTACATCCAGTCGGCCATCACGTGCGCGGTGGCGTCATAGCCGAACAGATAGTCGACCGTGGCGGCCATCTCGAACGCGCCCTTGTAGCCGTGCCGGCGCATCGCCGACATCCAGCGGGGGTTGACCACCCGCGCCCGGAACACCCGGGTGGTCTCCTCGGACAGCGTCCGGGTCCGCACCGCGTCCGGGCGGGTGTTGTCACCGATGTAGGCCGCCGGCGCGCTACCGGTCAGCGCGCGCACGGTGGCGACCATGCCGCCGTGGTACTGGAAGTAGTCGTCGGAGTCGGCGATGTCGT
>CAYLWH010000047.1:14722-30542 GCA_964387245.1 uncultured Mycobacterium sp. | reverse complement strand
CCGACACGCCGACAACCTCACCGGAAACACAGACACCAGCAGCCACAGCCGACCTACATCAACGGTCACCGAGGCCCTGGAAACTGCGAAAGTCGAGCGAGTACGCGAACATCACTATTCATCGAAGTGACGACGCGACACTACCTAGCCTTGAGCAACATCTTCACAACCTCAACGGTAGAGACAAGATGAACCGCATTCTGGGCAAGAACTTCCCAGACGACGAGACGATGCTGGCTCACATAACCAATGACAAAAACAAGACAACCTGTGCAGTGGCGGTGTTCGGGACAACTGAAGCAGTGTCGATCCCGGAGTACATCCTGAATGCCATCCACTAATCTCGCCATTCTCGCGGCAGCGGGTTCGCGAAAGACAGAATCCATTATCCAAGCTGTCGTCGACACTGATCCAGCGCGACGGATCCTGATCACGACGTACACCATCGAAAATCTTGCCCAAATAACCGAACGACTCACGAAGCGGATGGGAACGGTCCCGCCGAACGTCACCGTCAAGACATGGTTCACATTTTTGTTAAGCGATTGCATTAAGCCATACCAAAACTACCTGACGGATACCAACAAGGTTCGCTCCCTCAACTTCACTACAAAGCCGTCCCGATTTGCGAGAAAGGCCAATATCGACGGCTACTACATCGATTCGGGGTCCAACATCTATAGTGACAACGCAGCAGACTTCGCCGTCGTCCTGAACGACGCGTCAAGTCGCAAGGTCATCAACCGGCTTTCCGCCATTTACGATGAGATATACGTGGATGAAGTACAGGACCTCGTCGGATTCGATCTCGATCTTCTCGACTCGCTAATTGATTCCAATATCTCGCTCACCATGGTCGGCGACCCTCGACAAAGCACCTACACTACGAGTAATACTCGCAAACATAGCACGTACCAACGCTTGAAATTATACAATTGGTTCCAAGAGCGCGAAGATGCTGACAGGCTCACGATCGAGTGGCGCAACGAAAGTTTCCGCTGCAATCAGGATATCTGCGATTTCGCAGACGCCCTATATCCAGATCTTCCAGTAACGACCTCGAAAAACACCGACTCAACAGACCATGACGGCATTTTCGAGATCACCGAGTCTCAAGTTGACGAATACATAGCAACGCATCAGCCGGTGGTCATGCGATATCGAATCACAACCAACACTCTCGGTTACCCGGCAATTAACTTTGGCATATCCAAAGGCCGCACGTTTGAGCGGGTGCTGATATTTCCAACGGAAAAGATGAAGAAATATCTGCAGACTAAAAATGTCGCAGACGCCGGTGACGTCGCGAAGTTCTACGTCGCGGTTACTCGTGCAAAGCACAGCATAGCCTTCGTCATTTAGCATCGACCCCTAACGGGACTCGAACCAATCAACAGGGGTCGTGATCAGCGCAAATGTTGTCCACCCCTGTTAGGGACACCCAACGGGCCTTACTCGAAACCGTAACAGAGGTCGCCCGTGCAACCATGAAAGCTGTTGCAGATCATGGCTTTTCAAGCGACCTCTGTTACGTGGTTCAAGTAGATAATTTCTGGTGGGGCGGGCGGGACTCGAACCCGCGACCAATGGATTATGAGTCCACGGCTCTAACCGACTGAGCTACCGCCCCGGCGGCACCCATGTTCCCATGCGGTCGCGCGCCGCCACCAACCCACCCACCGCTGGAAACTCACTTGTTGACGCCGCACCGCCAGTCCACACCGCGCCACACGACGACTGCCGCTACCCGGTCCGCGTCCACAGGCAGTTGCCCGTCAGCTTGATGGTGTAGACCACCGGCACCACCTCGAACGTCAGCGTCTTCCCCGCAACACCCGCCGTGGCCTGCGGTGCCCCGACCCCGGCATCGGTGACGGCGGACTGTTCGGCGCCGCACGCGCTCACACCGTCCAGCGGGGTGGCCACCCATCGCCCGGACAGGATCTCCGGATTGCGCCGACCCTGCCCGCGCAGCGTCAACGCCGACCCGTCGCCGCTCACCCAGCGGTCACTGGGATCGAACGGTTCGCCCACGGTCTGCCAGGCAGCGGCCCGGCACACCAGGAAGGTCTGACCGTCGGGCGTCGCCGTCATCGCTCCGGTCAGGCCCTCCGAACACGCCGCCCCGGCTGTCGGCTCCGCAACCGCCAGCGGCGCGGTCCCGAAAGCGACCAGCACCGCCGCAGCTGCAACCAGTTTTCGCGTCACGACTGGTCTATCGCCGACGATGCTCCCGTCGCTACACCTGCACCGGCACCCGGCTCAAGTCCGTCCTCATCAGGGCGACGTTGTAGTCACCCCACACCGACATGTTCCAGTACAGGTACTGCGGATCCTCCGGGCTGCCGTCGGTCTTCCTCAACTGATCGGTACCCGACCACGGATGGATCATCGGCGCGTACAGCCCCGGATAATTCGCCGACGTGACCAGCGTCGTCGGTTTTGACCAGGTACCGGTGGGCGAGTCTGCCGTCCGCATGACCACGTTGTTGGAGCTGTCGGTGGACAGCATCACGTACTTCTTCAGATACGAGTTGTACTGCACCGACAGCTCACCGGCGGTGGGGTAGGTCGTCTTCTTGATCAACCCGAAGAAGCTGCTCGTCGTGGTCCCCGGCAGGACCGGCTTGGCCGATGCCGGCTTGTTCTTCACCCACGTCTTGCCGTCCCAGTACTCGTACTTGGTGGTGTCGAGGATCTGGGTTTCGTTCACGCGTGACAGGTAGACGGTGCCGTTGCGCCCGGCGGGCGTGCCGTAGGCGTACACATAGCCGGCAGCGGCGTCGGCCGACCCCTCCGGCGGTTTGACGAAGTTGATCATCTGGAAGTTCTCATTGCCCGACTGGTAGGCCACCGTGGAGCGACCCGACGCGGGCGCGCGCACCGACGACGCAGGCACCACGGTCCAGTTCTGCCCGTTGTCGTCGGAATAGCTGATCGCCGAATAGTTCGTCGTCCACTTGCCCGCAGAGTCCCAGGACTTGATGGACATGAACGCGACGTACTGCCGGGTGGCGCCGTTGGCGCCGGCACCCTTCACCGAGATGGCACCCGTCGGGATGATCGTCACCTGCGTTGCCTTGGAGTACGGGTACTTGCCGATGATCTCCCGCGCGACGTTCTGGTAGGTCATCGGTGAGCCGCTGTAGGCACCGGGGTCGTGAATGATGCCGTTGGGAATGTACAACCCGTCGGACAACACGTTGTCGGCGCTGCGCAGCAGCACGTTGTTGCGCCAGTTGCCGGTCTGGTTGGCGCCGTTGAAGGTATCGCCGAACGCGATGAGGATCTGACGCTGCTCGACGATGGCGGTGGTCGGGTTGTCACCGGTCACACCGTTGTCCCACATGATGCCCAGATCGGTGCCGTAGATGTCGAACCGGGTCTTGGTCTGGTTGATGCTGTTCTCGCCGGTCAGCCAGCCGACCCGGATCGTCGCCGGGGCACTCACCGCGGCCAGCGGCGTGACGTCGACCGCGGTCGCAACCGGTGTGGCGGCGGCGCTGGGTTCGGTGACGCCGGTTTCACGACGGGTCCCCCAGCCCAGCAGCGCCACCAGTGCCGCGAGCCCGCTGGGCGCACTGGGCGCGTTGGCCGTCGGCGCAAGTCCCATCACCCCGGCGATTCCGGTCACCAACTTCTGCGCAGTCGCCTGAATCGTCTGCAGAACGCCACCCGACGACGGTTTGGTGTCGCCGGATTCCTGCACCGCGGCGCGGGTCGTGAGGGCGACGGCCGGTACCGCCGACGCCGCCGTGGCCACCGCCACCTTCTCGACCGCGGCGGTCGGCGCCACCGACACCTTCTCGCGGGTGACGGCCTTCTCGGCCAGCTTCTCGAGCGCGGAATGCCGCGTTGGCGCGGCCGGCCTCGCCGGTAGGGCGACTGCCTTCTTGGTGCTCGTGGTGGTGGGCGCGGCGGCCCCCGGCGCAGTTGGCAGAGCAGCCGACCTCGCGGACGGCTCGGGAGCCTTCGGATCGACAACCCGGGTCGGCGTCGGCTTGGTGGCGTCGGGTTGCGGCTCCGTGATGGTTTCCACCGGCTCCTTGACCGCGGTCGGCGCGGCGGGCGCCGCCTCCGGAAGCGCGGGCACCACCGGCTTCGCCGTCGGAGCCGGCTTCGCAGTCGGAGTCAGCTTCGTGGGCGGAGTCAACTTCGTGGGCGGAGTCAGCTTCGTGGGCGGAGTCGGAGCAGGCTGCGCGCCGGTCACCGCGGACGCGGTCTTGTCGTCACTGCGGGCGGACCCGTCACCGGTGGCCTCGGCGTTGCGACCGATCGGGCGATCCGAGTCGCGGGATTTCAACGACCTCTTCCAGCTCTTCTCGGTTCGCTGGTTGCGCGGCTTCTGCTCCGACTTCTTGGCCGGTTTCTCCGCAGTCTTCCCGGCGTCGGACCCGGTCTTCTCGGTCTTCGTTCCACCAGTCGTCGACTCAGCCGACACCGACGGACCCCCGGACGGGCCGGCGCTGTCCGGACCGTCGGTGCCGGCCGAGGCCACCCCGGTGGCTGCCGCAACTCCGACACCAACCACAACCGCCAAGGCTCCGACCCGGCCGGAAACCGCTCCTGCACGCATACCCACACTCCAATACAGTTGGCCCTTCGGCGCCGATCGAATCACAATAGTCCCATCTGCAACAGCCGTTTACCAGTGTCACATTTGCTCGGCTTCGCCGATAAGCCCGACGCTGTATGAAAGAGCGGTGACACCACCGTCGAATGCGTTTGCCTCGGACAACGCCGCGCCGGCCCATCCCACCGTCATCGACGCGATCGTCGCGGCGAACCGGGGCGCGATGACGTCCTACGCCGAGGACCCGGTCACCGCCCGCGCCGCCGACGCCGTCAAGGCCGCGTTCAACTCCCCCGACGCCGACGTGCTGTTCGCGCTCACCGGTACCGGCGCCAACATCGTCGCCCTGGCGGCCGCCGTCCGACCCTGGGAGCAGATCCTGTGCAGCGACATCGCGCACGTCGTCGTCGACGAGGCCGGCGGCGTCGTACGTGTCTCCGGCGCCACCCTGACCGCACTGCCCAGCCGTGACGGCATCATCGACCCGGGCGAACTCGACCGGATCGTCACCGCACGCGGCGTAGTGCACCATTCGCAGCCCCGCATCGTGACCATCACCCAGTCCACCGAGAACGGCCGGGTCTGGGCGGCGGCGGCCATCGCGGACTTCGTCGACCACGCCCACTCCCTCGACCTGCTGGTGCACGTCGACGGTTCCCGCATCGCCAACGCCATCACCGCACTGGACACCGAACCTCTGCAAGCGACGGGCGACGCCGACATCATCACCGTCGGGGGCACCAAGAACGGCATGCTGCTCGGCGATGCGCTGCTGATCCGCAGGCCCGCGCGGTTCAACGGAATTCGCTTCGTGCACAAGCAGATCGGCCATCTGGCCAGCAAGCACCGCTTCGTCTCGGCCCAGTTCGAGGCGCTCCTGCGCGATGGCCTGTGGCTGGAGCTCGCGGCGCACGCCAACACGATGGCCGCACGGCTCGCCACCGGCCTGGTCGCTGACGGCCGCGAGCTCGCCGTGCCCACCGAGGCCAACGAGGTCTTCGTGAACCTGACGCCGTCGACCTACGCCGAGCTGTCGCGGAGCTACGCCGTGCACCGGCCCGACCCGTTGAAACCGATGGTGCGTCTGGTCTGCTCCTGGGCCACTACCGCCGACGACGTCGACGACGTCCTGGCGGTGCTGCGTCAGCTGTGACCGGCCGGCGCCGACGACGCGCTAACTTCAGTTCAGTTGCCCTGCCGAGGCGGCGACCCACGCCAGTTCCGGGTGGAAAATATCGCTGTGGGCACCCGACGGTCCGGCGTCTTTGATCACGACGTCGGACGAGTTGAGGTTGAGGATCGCGCCCGGCCGGAACCGGTACTGCTGGCCAACGCGGCCCAACGTGTCGGTGGGTGAGTCGAACGCGCCGTGCGAACCCATCGCCCGCCACGGCGCCAGCCGGTCCGCGCCGGCCGCGGAATTGTCGCCGGCGGCCATCGACGCCAAGGGATACATCGTCCCCAATGCCCGGTCGTGGCTGGAGAAGCAGACGGTCAGCGGCCCGTCGATGCGGTCGAGTTTTCCGGCGAGCGCACCCTTGCGGTCGAAGAGGCCGAACGGAAGCGGATCGGCGAACGCGAATCGCGAATAAGCGCCCTGCAGCAAGGTGACCGCCTTGACGGGGGTAGGACCATCAGCCGGAAGTCCGGCCAGCGCGAAGGACACCACACGGGCACCGAAGCTGTGCCCGATCAGGTGGATCCTGAGGTTCGGGATCTGCCGACTCAGTTCGGCGATCGCCGGCCCGACGCCCTGCTTGCCCACCACCCCGGCGCGGTTCTTCATCTGCCAGTACGACGCCTGTCGCAACGCCTCTTTCGCGCCGTGCAGCAGTTTGGCGCCGAAATCGCCGAGTCCCCCCGCCGCTCCGTCTCCGGTCTCGAATTGTGCGCCGGCATCGGTGAGTCGAGCCGCGAACGCATCGAACAGTCTGCGTGGATTCTGGTCGACGTCGAGCATTCCGGGGATGTCGCTTCCGCTGGCTTCGCCGTCGTCCAGGGATTCACCGGCAGCCGCGCTGAACTGCCGCAAGGCTTCGAACAGCCTCCTGGGTGTGTCGGGTTGCGGCGGTGCCGCCAACAGTGCGGCCAACGTGTCCAGTTCGGTCTTGGCGTTCGGGAAGAGCTCCTTGAGGTCGGCCAGTTGTTCGGGACTGATGGTGGGCGGCCCGGCGTCGAAGGTGCCGGTCACCGTCGTCGCGGCGGCGCCGCCGTGGTCGGGCTGCGGGGATGGTTCGAAATCCGGAATCGGCTCGTCGCGCCACAGCTGTGCCGGCCATCGGATCCCGACGTAGCCGACCTTGCGGTCCGCGGCGACATGTTCCGACAGAAGGTGAAACCACCTCTCGTACAACGATTTCGCTGCCTGTTCATTGTTGTTCCAGCCGTGTGAGAACAGCACCAGGTCGGTGACGCCGGTGGATTTCACGCCGTCGATGAGCTCGCTCAGCTGCGCGCGATTGACGTTGCCATCCTTGTCGAACTGGAGGGGCCAAATCGGATGGCCGTCCACTGTTTCGGTCATGGCGTGAACCTTTCTGGACTCAGACGGATTGCAGTGCGCGCAGAAGATTGATGAGTCCGGACCCCTGCCAGGCAGGTTCACGGTTGAGGGAGGTGGCCGAGGCGACGAAGACGCGCTTGATCTCCTCGGGCCGACCGATGAACTCGCGCTTGACGGACAGGAACGCCGCGACCGCGCCGGACACGTGCGGCGCCGCCATGCTGGTGCCGGTCTGTTCGACGTAGGCGGCGTAGTCGGCCGGGTTGCCACCGGGTTCGGCACCGGTGACCGCCCGTAGCACCTGTTTGAGGTTGGGGCCGCCGGCCGCCGAAAGAATCCGCTCCCCGGGCGCCAGCAGATCGGGTTTGGCCCGGCCGTCACCCGTGGGCCCCCGCGACGAGAAGTACGACACGCCGTAGGTGTGCGGCGCATCCCGATGCGTCGACCCGACGGTGATGGCCCGCTCGGCGTTGCCCGGGTCGTTGATGGTGGTCGCCGCGCTGAACCGGATGACGTCATTGGTCATCAACGGGTCCAGGGTCACGTAGCCGGTGTTGCCGGCCGCCACCACGACCAGCACGCCGGAGCGCACCAGCTGGTCGACGATCATGCACAGCGGGCTTCGACCGCAGGCGAACCACTCCGCGTCGAACTCGTAGCCCAGGCTCAGATTCACGCCGTGAATTCTTGGCAACTCGCTGCACGAATTGACGTGACGCACATACTCCAGTGCCATGATCACCCGGCTGATGCGGGCGAAATCGTCGCCGCCGCCGCCGATTGCCTTGAGGCTGACCAACTTCGCCCGCGGAGCCATGCCGACGAGTTGGGTCGGATCCGGTACGTCGCGGGGTTGCGCGATCTGAATGTCGTCCGACCTCGCGTTGTACCGCGGTGCCGTCGCGACGGCCTTCCCGCCCTTGTCGAGCCTGCTCCAGCAATCCAGGCCGCCTGCGATGATCCCCGCGACATGCGTGCCGTGGCCGGTGTCGTCGACCAACGCAAGCGCAGGGTCGGTGCCGTTGGCCGGATTGGTGAAATCCCGGTGCAGGTTCCGCACCTTGGGGTCGGTCAGGGTGCGGTAGCCCTCGAAGTGCGGGTGGGTTTTGTCGATGCCGGAATCCACCACCGCCCAGACGATCCCGTCGCCGCAGCTGTCGAAGGTGCGCCGCGCGGGCAGGGCGTTGATCGTCATGGACGTCGCGTCGATTTGGGGGTGAGCCTTGAAATCGGGCCAGATCCTGAATATCGCCCGCCTCGACGAGTCCAGAGCCGCGGTGTCCGCCGAGATGATTCCGAGCGTCTGGTCGGACGTGAGTTCACCGGCCATGTAGTTGTCGGCGATCCGCAACGGTTCGCCGGTCGCGGCGACGAACCGCCACAGCCGCTGCACCTTCTGCACGGCTGCCGCGACGCTGCCGTGGAATCGCACATTTAGTTCGACGATGACCGGCACGGCAAGGGATCCGGCCGCCGCGGGCTGGTCATTGGTCATGGTCGCGAGTTGTTGGCGCAGCGGGACGGTCAGGACACCCGGCGTCACCGGATTGGTTTGCTTGTCCTTGGGTGTGATGTCCGGTCCCTGCCCCGACTGGCTCATCACGCCCTCGGTGAGGGCGTTCGTGGCGTGCGAGCGGCCCGGTTCGGCGAGTTCCCAACTGCGGCCGGTCTTCTGGATCATGCCCTCGGCGGCGAGGGACTCGATCGCCTCGTCCACCGCGACATGCCACTGCGGCACGTTGTTCTTGTAGAGCCGCGCAGTCGGGGTGAACTGCGCCGCGAACCGCGCGGCCACCAGTTCGTGGACCGTCTGATCGGTGGCCTTCACCTTGAGTCGCTCGGCCTCCCGCAATGCGACGAGCACACGGTTGTTCCAGACTCCGACTTGGTCGTCGCCCTCTGGTTCGGACATTCGTCCCCCTCGTAGCCAACCAGGCGCAATTCAACCACTCGAACGCACCGCGCGTGACGAAGCACGAGTAGTCGACTACTCGAAAATGTCGCCGAACGCCTACTGGGCCTGGCTGACCGAGGACATGTGAAAGTCGGGAATGCGCAGCGGCGGCATCGCCGCGCGGTTGAACCAGTCCCCCCACTCGCGCGGCAGCGTGACCTCGCTGACACCGGCCTCGGTCGCCCGGCGCAGCAGGTCCAGCGGCGACTCGTTGAACCGAAAGTTGTTCACCGCCGCCCTAACCTGCCCGTCCTCGATCAGGTAGACCCCGTCGCGGGTCAGCCCGGTCAGCAGCAGCGTGGTCGGGTCGACCTCGCGGATGTACCACAGCGTGGTCAGCAGCAGCCCTCGCTCAGTGGACGCCACCATCTCCGATACCGACGAGGACCCGCCCGTCATCAGCAGGTTCGAGCACGGCACCGCGACCGGGACGCCGAACTCGCGGGCCGCGGCGCGCGGGTAGGCCAACGACGAGATCACGCCGTCGCGGATCCAGTCCACCCGAGCCAGATCCAGTCCGTTGTCGAACACCGACATGGTCTCCGAGGAACTGCCCACCGACACGAACGGCTCACACTCCAGCCCGGGCGCCGACGGATCGGAGTACAGCGTCAGACCCAGATCGGTGAGCCGCTCGCCCACCCGGGTTCCGCCGCCGGGCGCCGACAACGCGGTGCGGCCTTCCTGGGCGGCGCGGCCGTCCAGCGTCCAGCCCAGGTAGATCATCATGTCGGCGACCGTCGTCGGCGGCATGATCGTCTCGTAGCGGCCGGCCGGCAGTTCCACCGCGCGAGCCGCCCAGCCCAGTCGGGTCGACAGGTCGGCGAGCAGTTGATCGGTGTGCACGCCCGCGAACCACGGGGTGCTGACCCCGGCCCACGCGCTGGCACCGTTGCGTTTCGCGTTGATTTCCAGCGAACCGGTCGGCTGCGTGTACCGCCTCCGCAGCCCGGTCGAGGTCGCCAGGAAGGTGGTCGCCACAACGTGGTGGGCGAACCCGTACAGCGCGTCGGGACCGGCGAATGCGCGCGCCAGTTCCGCTGCGACCGAACCGAATACCTCGGCCCCGGTGCCGGCCACCGGGGCATCCCAGTCATCGGGTGTCGACGTGGCCGACAACAGTTCGAACCCGTCCCGGGCCGCCGGCGCCGAACGGGCGGTGGCCTGGGACGCCGCGACCAGCGCGGGCAGCGCGGCCGGGTCGGCCTCGCTGCTCTCCAGCGACCCGACGTGCGCGGTATCACCTTGGCGCACAATCGATATGACCGTTGTCGAGCGGCTGACCGAGACTCCGTTGGTGGTCATCGAGTTGCCCGCCCAGCGCAGCGACGCCTCGGCGCGATCGGTCACCAGCACGATCGTCTCGACCTCGCCGGCGGCCTCGAGTACCCGATCGATCACCTGCTGTGGGGTAATCATCAGCGACCCCCCTCTGCGCGTGTGTTCAGTACGTTCACCCCGCGGAACAACGCCGACGGACAGCCGTGGCTGACCGCGGCGACCTGACCCGGCTGGGCCTTACCGCAGTTGAACGCCCCGCCGAGCCGCCACGTCGACGGCCCGCCGACGGCCTCCATCGAATTCCAGAAGTCCGTGGTGGTCGCCTGGTATGCGACGTCGCGGACCTGGCCGTCGAGTCGGCCGTCCCGGATCCGGAAGAACCGCTGCCCGGTGAACTGGAAGTTGTACCGCTGCATGTCGATCGACCACGACTTGTCACCGACGACGTAGATGCCGTCGGATACCCGCGCGATCAGGTCGTCGGTCGAAATGTCCTGCGCAGACGGCTGCAACGACACGTTGGCCATCCGCTGGATCGGCACATGGTGCGGCGAGTCGGCATACGAACACCCGTTGGACCGCGGCTGCCCCAGCCGCGGCGCGAACACCCGGTCGAGCTGATAGCCGACGAACACGCCGTCGCGCACCAGGTCCCAGCTCTGCGACTGCACCCCTTCGTCGTCGAAACCGATGGTGGCCAAACCGAATTCGACGGTGCGGTCGGCGGTCACGTTCATCACCGGGGAGCCGTACCGCATCGATCCGAGCTTGTCCGGAGTCGCGAACGAGGTGCCCGCATAGGCCGCCTCGTAACCGATGGCCCGGTCGTACTCGGTTGCGTGCCCGATGGATTCGTGAATCGTCAGCCACAGATTGGTGGGGTCGATCACCAGGTCCGTCGGTCCCGCGACGACGCTGGGCGCCTTGGTTTTCTGCGCCAACAGCACCGGCACCTCGGCCAGCTCCGCCGACCAGTCCCACACGTCGTCTCCGGAGAGCACCTCCCAGCCGCGGCCCATCGGCGGGGCCAGCGTGCGCATCGTTTCGAAGCTGCCCTCGGCCGCGTCGACGGCCACCGCCTCGAACGTCGGATGCATGCGAACCCGCTGTTGGGTGATCGACGAGCCGAAGCTGTCTGCGTAGAACACCTGCTCCTTGACCGCGTTCAGCGACGCCGAGGCATGGTCGACCCCGTCGGCGGCCAGCAGCCGCCCGGAGTACTCCCGCAGGAGCGCGATCTTGTCGGCGCTCGGGACGGTGAACGGATCGACGAGGTAGCTCGACACCCAGCTCGCATCGCGGTACACGGGTTCGTCGGCCAGCGCGATCCGCTCGGCGTTCAGCGGCGCCAGCGTCGTGGCCACCTGGACCGCGCGCCGGGCGGTGTCGGCTGCGACGTCGGGCGACAGTTCGGCGTGCGAGGCGAAGCCCCAGGTTCCGTCGACGATCACCCGCACCGCCAGCCCGATCTGGGTGGTGATGACGGCGGTCTCCAGTTCGCCGTCGCGGATCTGGACGATTTCGTTGACGATGCGGTGTATCCGCAGGTCGGCGTAGCCGGCACCGGCGGCCAGCGCCGCCGACAACGCGGCGTCTGCCAGGGCGTGGCGCGGTAGGGCGAGGAAATCGGCGTCGACGGCGCGGCGGGCGGTCACGGGTCCATACGGTAGCGGGTGGCGCCCTTATGCGGGCGCCGCCTCGTGCAACCCGAAGGGCACCGCCGACAGCACCGTCACCACCTGCGCCGCACCGCTGGGCAGTTCGTAGCTGCGGGTAGCGCCGGTCCGGGCTCCGTTGATCGCCCGGCCCAGCGGCGAGTTCACCGAGTACACCTCGATACCGCCGTAGTCCGCGTCGCGGGTACCGAGCAGGAACGTCTCGACCTCACCGCTGTCCTCGAACCGGACGGCCACAACCATGCCCGGTTCGGCGACCCCGTCGTTGGGCGGATCCTCCCCGACGACCGCATCCACGAGCATCCGGTGGATCTGCTGGATCCGGCCCTGTTGGGCCCGGCGCACCGCCACGGCGTTGGGGTCGTCGTCGGCGGTGACCACGCAGTGGCGCAGCGCGTCGAGTTCCTCGTGCAGGCGGTCATAGGCGGCAGGGGTCAGCCAGATGGTCATTGGTTCTCCTATCGGGGTGTTGCCGTCAGGGGCGGGCGGGGGCTCCGCCCCTGACAGCCGGGAGGAAAGTCAGCGCGTCGGTTCGAAGCCGCGCAGCGTGTCGGGTTTCTTGCCGGTGGTGATCTCTTCGGTGAGCGCCCGGCCGGTGACGGGTCCGTGTGTCAGGCCCCACATGCCATGTCCGCCAGCGATATACACACCGTCGGCGACCTGCCCGATCAGCGGGCGACCGTCGGCGCTGACCGGCCGCGGGCCGACCCAGAGGTCGGTGCGCTCGTCCCAGCGCACCCCGTCGAGGTAGCCTCGGGCCGACGCGACGATCGCATCAACCCGTGCCTCGACCAGCGGATCGTCGGGTCCGCGGAATTCCATCGTGCCTGCCACCCGCAGCCCGCCGCGGTAGGGCGTACACGCCACGCGCGCCGCCGGCAGATAGATCGGGCCGGGCACCGGCCGGTCGACGGGCACGGTGAAGGAGTAGCCCCGGCCCGCGCGCACCGGCACCCGCACCCAGGGAGCGACGAGTTCGGACATCCACGCTCCGTTGGCGACGACGACGGCGTCCGCGCTCAGGCGCGGCCCGCCGGACCCGTACACGGCGACACCGCGAATCTCCGGCCGCACCTCGGTGACCCGCATCCGCCGCAGTTGCGCGCCGCGGTCGATCACCGCACAGCCCAATTCGGTGACGAAGCGGCCGGGATCGACGAAACGCTGTTTCTGCACGGCCAGGCCGACAGCGACCGACCGGGCCGCCAGCGGCACCTGGTCGTAGAGCGCGGCCCCGGTCAGCTCGCTGACGTGCACGTCCTGGCCCGCCTCGGTGAGGGCCTGCAGTTCGTGGCGCAGGTCGTCGGCGGCGCGCTCACGGCCGAACAGCGCGGTGATAGCGGATTCCGTGACGGGCACGTCGACCCCGTTGCCGGTGAGGACGTCGAAGGCTTCGAAGCACTCGTCGTTGAACATCAGGTTGGCCTGCACCACCCGGCGAGCGACCGATGTCCGGCAGTTCAGCGCGAACCGGGTCAAGAAGCTCGCCAGTCCGAGGTCAGCCCGCAGCGGAACAGAAAGCGGCGCAGCCGGATTGGCCAATGATCGCAATCCGTAGCGCAAGACGGCGGGCTGATTGAGCGGGATGGTCAGCGCCGGGGCGATCCAGCCGGCGTTACCCCAGGACGCACCCGCGCCGACCTCAGCTTGGTCGACGACGGTCACCCGCACGCCGCGTTCCTGTAGGAACCACGCTGTCGACAACCCCACGACGCCCGCTCCGATGACGAGGACCGACCGCGGGCCGCCGTCGATGCGCCAAACACCGGCCATGACAAACCTCCCTGAACAACTCCTGTCCGGCCATCATGGACGGTTTGCGTACCAGGGATATTGCGGATCTCTACAATCCGTCCCCTATTGATTGTCGGAATCCGACAACACTGCCAGTTCGATCATCATCGCCAACCGCTTCCGTGCGCTGTCGACTTCGACGGCCGTGACCTCGGCCATCTTGCGCAGCCGGTACCTAACGGTGTTCTCGTGCACACCCAGGACCACCCCGGCCCGGACTGGATCGCCCTGCGCCTCCAGCCAGGCCCGCAGCGTCGGCACGTAGGACGTGCCGTGCTCACGGTCGTGCCGGACAAGTTCGGCGGTCGGCCCGCGGGTGACCCCACGACCCGACCGGGCCGCCGTTCGCAGTCGCTGCAACAGCACGTCGTCCCAGGACTCGTCGTAGGCGGGCGGTAAACCGGCACCGAGTTCGTGCAGCGCCAGGCATTCGTCGGCCTCCAGCCGGGCGGCCGGCAACTCCCCCGCTTCAGCGGCCGCACTGATGCCCGCCAGGACCGCGCTGCCCCGCGGCAATCCGCTCTGCAGCGATTCGACCCACCGACGCGAAACGGACACGTCGTCGCCGGGCAGCACGGTGTAGACCGTGTTGCCTACCAGCGCACTGCGGCCCGGCCGCGACCAGCCGAACCCGGATGTGGCGTGTTCGAACGCCACCAGCAGTGCCGTGTGCGGTTCGGCCTCCAAACGTGCCCGCAACGCGATCACCCGCAGCGGACCGTGCGGCAGGCCCAGACGGCTGGCGACGGTGGCTGCATCGGCCGTGCCCTCCAGTAGCCGGATCACCGACTCGGACTCGACCTGCCGTTCCAAGTCGGCACTCGCCCGCGACCGGAGCAGATGCAACGCCACCGTGCGCGCGCCGCCGGTCAGCGCCGTGCGTGCCGCCCCGCTCAGCTCGTGCGCGGAGGTCACCCACACCAAACCGAGCAATTCGCGGCCCACCCGCGCGGCCACCACCATCCGCCCCGTCAGGCCCAGCGTGGGCTCGGCGGCCACGAACAGCGGTTCGTCCGATCCCGCCAGATGCGCGAAAACCCCACGGCGCTTGAACAATTCACGGATCGGCTCGGGTGCCCTGCGGTCCAGGATGGTCTGCACCCGCGCGGGGTCGGGGTCGTGTTGCATCCGCGAGTATGCCAGCACCTGGGAACGCCGGCCCTCGATCACCACCGCACCGCCGGTGGCGTCGGCCAGGCTGTCGGCGAGCGCGAACAGGTCCGTGGGACCACGGCCGGACTCGGTTTCGCGACCCTCCAACACCAGGCCGTAGACCACCGCGGCGAGTTCGCTCCACGAAACGTCGGCGTCGACGGTCAGCACCGCAAGGTCGCGCGGCTCGTCGTCGCCGACAGCGCGGACCAGCACCGCGACCGCTCCGGCCGCTCGGGCCCACCGCACCGCTTCGGTCATCGACGCCGACCCGATGGCCAGCAGCACGTCACCGCTGACGTCCGGTTCCGGGATCACCACAGTGCGCAGTTCCGCCGAGCGGGGTACGTCGCCGAGGGCGGCCACGACGCCGTAGCCGCCCAGCACATTGACCAGCCGGTCCAGGGTGATCACGGATACAGCCTATCGGCGGCACCGCCCCCGGCACCGTGCCCAGCGGGTTTGATGACCTGATGCCGATTTCGCGCACCGCCGCCGTCGACGTCCCGGTCCGCTCCCGGATTCGCAGCCATCAAGCTGTCTTCGGACTGGATGTTCCTGGGTCGCCTACCGGTGAACTCCGCACTGGCACAGGCGAAAACAGCGATGAATAGTGCCGCGCGACGCTGACCCGGCCCTACCCTGGGGTACGTGAACGCGCGCGAACGGGTCCTGGACACCTACCGATTCCTGCGCGGCGGCCTGGTGGTGATGACGGTGATGCTGTTCGCCTCTCTGCTCGTGGTAACGGTCAACACCGGTGGCTGCTGGCAGACCTCGATCAGCGCCTACTACTACACCGCGCACAGCGTGTTCGTCGCGTCGCTGGGCGCCATGGGCATCCTGCTGATCACCTATCGCGGCAGCAACGACACCGAGGACATCCT
>CAYLWH010000047.1:0-14622 GCA_964387245.1 uncultured Mycobacterium sp. | reverse complement strand
CCATGGGCATCCTGCTGATCACCTATCGCGGCAGCAACGACACCGAGGACATCCTGCTCGACCTCGCCGGCGTGCTCGCGGCATCGTCGATTCGGCGGTAGCTCAATTGCCTCACTCCTCAACCCCGCTCGTCCCTCACGCGGCATCGTCGATTCGGCGGTAGCCCAATTGCCTCACTCCTCAACCCCGCTCGTCCCTCGCGCGGCATCGTCGATTCGGCGGTAGCTCACGACCTCGCGCTGGTGCCGAGCACCGTCAATTCGAGCGCCAGTGCCAGCGCCAGCACCGCCGTGACAATCAAAAGGGCCATCCAGTCACGGGCTTTCGGCCTCGACGGCGCCGCCGAGATCTGCCCGGTGCCGCCGCGCGCGGTGATCGCATCGCCCATCTCGTCACCGCGGCGCAGCGTCACCGTGATGGACGCCGCGAGCAGGTCGATCAGATCGTGCCAAAAGTAGCGGCGGCGGTCCCGGCCGGTCGCCAGTACAGGTTTGGGACGCAGCTTGCGGGCGGCGTAGAGCAGCCGGAACTCGTCGATGAGCATCGGAAAGGCGCGCAGCGCCAACGCGATCGCGACCGCCCAGTCGTCGACCGGAATCCCCAACACCCGCAGCGGCCTGCCCAGGGTCGCCACCGCGGGCGCCACGTCAGAGACGTTGGTGGTCCACGACACCAGGAACCCCAGCCCCAACAACACGATCGACAGCGCGGTGATGCGCAGGAAATTCAGCAGACCGCCGAGGCCCACGTGCAGCGAAGCGACGGCGATGTCGGGGCTTCCGCCGGCGAACGCGGCGGTCAGACCACCGAAGAACAGCAGCCACCACACCAGCTTCGGGACCGACGGCAGTACGCCGCGCGGGATGTGCGCCAGCCGGCAGGTCACCAATATCAGCGCGGCCACCAACGCGATGGGCACCCAGCCCGGATAGAAGGTCAGCAGTACGCCGAACGCGAAGACGACGATCAGTTTGGTGCCCGCCCACAGGTCGTGAATGACGCTGGGACCCGGCACCGGGCGTAGCAGCACCAACTCCCTGCGGGACCGGTTACTTTGTGGCCCAGAACTACTCATGCCCGCTCCCCCGCGGATTGCGATACCGGCGCCATGACGCCGTCGCGCAGGTGCAGGATGCGCGGGCACAGTTCCTGCAGGCCGGCGAAGTCGTGCGAGATCACCACCACCGTCAGGCCGGCTTTCCGGCGCAGATCCGTCAGCAGCCGTACCAGGTTGAGCTGACTGGTGGCGTCCAACCCGGCCAGCGGCTCGTCGAGGATCAGCGCCCGCGGCTGCCGCGCCAACAACCCCGCGAGCACGACGCGCCGCATCTGCCCACCCGACAACTGGTCGATCCGGCGCCGGGCCAGGGCCGCATCCAAGCCCACGGCAGCCAGTGCCGCGACAACCCGGCGCTGGTCCCAAGGTGAAAATCCCGCGGCGGCAGCGACTTCCACGTCCACCCGGGAACGCATCAGCTGCAGCCGCGCGGCCTGGAAGGCGATGGCCACCGAACCGACCTTCTCGTCGGCGGGTGCGCCGTCGAGAAGGCAGCGGCCCGCAGAGGGCGTCGTCAACCCGGCCATGATCCACGCCAGTGTCGACTTGCCCGACCCGTTGCCACCGTGGATCAGCACCCCGTCGCCCTCGTGGACCTCGAAGCTGATATCGCGCAGCGCGGATTTCGCCCACGGTGTGCCGGCGCCGTACTCGTGGCTGACCCGGTCGAGTTGCAGCACCGGAATAGCCGAAAGCCGGTGACCGACGGCAACGGTGGCGGCGGGCGCAGCGGCGGTCTGCACCATCGTGGTGTTGTCCAAGGACTCCGAGAGACTCACCACGCGGTCGGCGCTCTCGGCCTCGTTGTTGTAGTGCGTGATCTGCACCAGCGACATCCGCCGCCGCTCGGTCAACCCCGCCAGTACGCCGAGCAGCGCCTCGCGGCCTCGCTGGTCGACCATGGAGGTGACCTCGTCGGCGATCAGCAATGCCGGTTCGCGGGCCAGTGCGGCGGCCACCGCCAACCGCTGCAGTTCGCCGCCGGACAGCCCGCCGGTATCTCGTTCGCCCATCCCGGCCAGGCCGACCTCGTCGAGCAGTTCCCCCACGTCAACCCGGGTACCCGGCGGCAGCCCCCACACCACGTCGTCGGCGACGCGGCTGCCGAGCACCTGGCTCTCCGGGTGCTGCAGGATGACCGCCGTCCCGCCGGCCCGGCCCAGCCCGACCGCTCCAGGCCGGTCGATCGCGCCCGACGTGGGTTCCCGGCCGGCCAGGATGAGCATCAGCGTGGTCTTGCCCGAACCGTTGGCTCCCGTCACCGCGACGTGCTCGCCGACGTCGACGGTCAGCGAGACCGGCGCAAGCGCGTCGTGCTCGGCGTCGGGGTAGCGGAACCGGACTTCACGCAGCGCCACCGGTAACGGCTTGGGGGACGCACCGGCGAGGTCGCTCGCCGGGACGTCGAGCTTGTGTACGTCGGGGATTCCGCGCAGCCGCTCCAGCAGCCGAGACAGCGCCCACCAGCCGACCAGCGAGAGCACCACGATGATGAAGACCGCGTAGCCCATGACCAGCCAAGGCCAGTAACTCAGGATCGTCGTGAACATGCTCTTGACGTCGATGGCTGCCCGTTCCATGCCCGGCACCCGCCCGAGGACGGCGGCCACCCCGTTGACGTTCGCGGTCATCGACTCGAAGATCAGGTGCCGCAGACGCGAGAACACCAGCAGTGCACCGATGACCGCGGCGCCCAACACCGCGCCCGCGACCACCGAGGCGGCCACCACGGTCGGTGCGCCGCGGCCCCGCCGTTTGACGATCCCGGTCAGCCCACCAATGTAGGCGCAGTTGAACACCGTCATGAAGCCGCCGACTCCGGCGATCAGGAAGGCGATCAGCGATCCGGCCACGGTTGCCGCGACGAGCACCCGCAACCGGTACCGGTAGGCCAGCAGACCCATCGGGACGGTGCCCACCAGTGACAGTGCGGCGGCGAACGGGACCACGATGGAAATGACCGCGATGGCCGCGCACGTCGCCGCAATGACGGCGGCCTGCGCCATCTCGCCGGGAAGCAGTGACCGGGACCGATGCGGCTGTACGGCCGGGCTGGTCACGGGCATTGCTCGATTCTGCCAGCACAGCGCCCAGTCGCGCGGTATGGGCCGGTTGATCTATATAGAAGCACTATGTAAATTGGGATGGTGACGTCCGCCAATCCCCCGACCGACCCCGCCGATCTGGGTAGCGACCTGCTCGGCGTGGTCTCACAGCTCAACCGCCTGGCCACGCAGCGCACCCGACTGCCGCTGCCCTGGGCGCAGGCTCGCTTGCTGTCGACGATCGAGGACCGCGGACAGGCCCGCATCTCCGACCTCGCCGCCCTCGACCATTGCTCGCAACCGACCATGACCACCCAGGTGCGTCGCCTCGAAGACGCCGGACTGGTCACCCGCACGGTCGATTCCGGCGACGCCCGTGCCGTGCTCATCCGTATCACCGACAAAGGGGTGGCCACGCTTCAACGTGTGCGCGCCGATCGCGCCGCGATCATCAATCCCCTACTGGAGCAACTGGATCCGGCCGACCGCGAGACGCTCGGCAATTCGGTCGCCGTCTTGCGCCGGATGCTCGGATAGGGAGTACAGAGGCGCCGAGAGTTGGCTTGTTGTACGCGTTTCGCGAGTAAAGCCGCAAACAACCCAACTCTCGGCGATGTGTTAGCGGCGCCATCCGGCCGCCCGCAGCGCATCTTCGGCCCGGCGCACAATGCCCGGCTTGTCGAATCTGAGGTGAGCCGCCGAGACGCGGACGATCCGCCAGCCGAGTCCGGCCAGAAATTCGAGCCGGTCGATATCTCCGGCGTGGATTCCCGGGTCCGTCCAATGCTGCGCGCCGTCGTATTCCACGCCGACTTTCCACTGCGGCCACCCCATGTCGACCCGCCGAACGACGCGGCCCGCGGCATTGCGAATGGGAACCTGCGTCACGGGTCGGGGCAGCTTGCCTTCGATGAGCACCAGCCGCGTCCGAGTCTCCTGCGGCGATTCGGCCCCGGCGTCGGCGAGGTCGAGAACCCTCCGCAACCGGCGCACGTTGCGCGCCCCGGGATAGCGCGCCGCGAACGCCGACAGTTCGGCCACTGGAAACGCGGTCGCGTTCAACAGCGCGTCAACCCGAATCAACCCCTGCTCGAACGGCAACCATCGGCCCAGGTCGAACACGGTGCGCGGCACCGTCGTGCAATTGATGCCCCGGATGATCCGCACCTCGCCGTCGGCGACCGTGTCCCGGTGCACGACGATGCCCGACGGTGCCGGGTGCTGGGTACGGACTAGCTCAGCGGGCGCGTCGACGGGCACCCACTTGCTGCCCAGCAGGGCGGCTGCCGAAAGCCCCGCCACGGTTGCCGTGCGGCCGGACCACAACCACGCGGCAACCGCCCGCTCATCCGCCGTCAGCTCGAGGCCGCGTGGCAGGTAGACGTTGCGGAAGACCTTGGTGTACCGGCGGCTCAGGTCGCGGCGAGTCAGCTCGCCCGAGGCCAAGGCCTCGGTCGCGACAATCAGTTTCGACACCAGGCGATGGTCGGGGCATCGCCGGAATTCCGGTATTCACCGTGTTGGTAACCGCCGAGAGTTGGCTTGTTGTACGCGTTTCGCGAGTAAGGCCGCAAACAACCCAACTCTCGACGCGGGTCAGGTGACGGCGCCGATCAAATAGCCCACCAAGTATGTCGCCGAGACCGCGATGGCCCCGAACAGCAGCTGCCGCAACGCGGCCTGCCAGATCGGCTTGCGGGTAAACCGCGCGGCCACCCCGCCGGCAACCAGCAGGCCGATGCCACCGCAGACCAGGCCGGCCCAGAGGGATTCATAGCCCAGCAGGTAAGGGATCAACGGGATGACGGCGCCGATCGCGAACATCACGAACGACGACCCGGCGGCCAGTCGAGGTGACGGTTTCCCGGTGGGATCGACGCCGAGTTCCTGCACCAGATGGAAGTTCACCGCGCGCGATTCGTCCTCATGCAACTCGTCGGTGGCCCTGGTGGCGGTGTCGCGGGTCAGTCCCAGCTGTTCGAACATCGCCACGAGTTCGGCCTTCTCCGCTCGCGGATGGGTCCGGAATGCGCGCTTCTCGACCCGGACCTCTGCGTCGATCTGCTCGTTGGCCGTGGTCACCGAGGTGTACTCGCCCAGCGCCATCGAGAACGCTCCCGCCAACAGGCCCGCCACGCCGCTGAGCACGACGGTCTTTGCGCTCGCGCTGGCGGCCACCCCGGCGATCAAAGCGGTGTTGCTGACCAAGCCGTCCATCGCGCCGAACGTTGCCGCCCGCAAAAAGCCGCCGCTGACGTCGGCGTGCTGGTGGTCGATGTCATGCGGCAGTTCCTGCTCGGGCATGGCGATATTGAACGCCCGCACCAGGATGGCGGCCAACTCAGGTTCACCTGCGTTGGCATGAGTCCGGTCTGCGAAGGTGCTGTACGGGTTACCGTCGGGTATGACCACGACTGGCGAGCATCTGCGCAACACCCTGGACGGCCGTTGGCGAGACGTGAAGAACCGGGTGCGGGCCGAACTGACCAACGAGGTCTTCCGCCCGCACTACACCCCGAACACCGTGATCGCCCGTACCAAGGTCGGCGAACAGATGAAGATCATGGCCGCCGCCGGAGCCGCCGACGACGGCTTCAAGAAAGAGCATGGCGGAACCGGCGACGTCGGCGCGGCCGTCACCCGCATCGAGATGCTCGCGATGAGCGACCTGTCGTTGATGGTCAAGGCCGGCGTGCAGTGGGGTCTGTTCGGCGGGGCGGTCGAGAACCTCGGAACCGAACGGCACCACCGGGCCTACGTACAGAAGATCATCGACCTCGAACTGCTCGGCTGCTTCGCCATGACCGAGACCGGTCACGGCAGCGACGTGCAGTCCCTGGAGACCACGGCGGCCTACGACCCGGCCACCGAGGAGTTCGTCATCGACTCCCCCACCCCGACCTCGCGCAAGGACTACATCGGTGGTGCGGCCCAAACCGCCAAGGTCGCAGCGGTTTTCGCCCAACTGATCACTCCCGACGGCGAGGCCCACGGGGTGCACTGCTTTGTGGTGCCGATCCGCGACGAGGACGGTAACGACCTGCCGGGCGTCACCACCTCGGACTGTCACTACAAGGGCGGGTTGCCCGGCGTGGACAACGGCCGCATCTTCTTCGACCACGTCCGGGTGCCGCGGGAAAACCTGCTCAACCGCTACGCCGACGTCGCCGCGGACGGCACGTACTCCTCGCCGATCGAGAACGTCAACCGCCGGTTCTTCACCATGCTGGGCACGCTGATCCGCGGCCGCGTCACCGTCGGTGGCAGCGCCGGAGCGGCAGCCCGGGTGGCGCTGGACATCGCCACCCGATATGCGTTACAGCGCAAACAGTTCAGCGCACCCGACACCGACGACGAGATCGTCATCATGGACTACCTGGTGCATCAGCGCCGGCTGCTGCCGCTGATCGCGAAGTCCTACGCGCTGCAGTTCGCCCAGAACGAGCTGGTGGCCAAGTGCCACGATCTGCAGACCGCCGAGGACCCCGACCCGGAGGAGCAGCGCGAACTCGAATCGCGTGCGGCGGGCCTCAAGGCGCACAACACCTGGCATGCCACCCGCGCCATCCAGGAGGCGCGCGAAGCGTGTGGCGGCGCAGGCTATCTCGCCGAGAACCGGCTCATCGCGCTGAAGGCCGACACCGACGTGTTCACCACCTTCGAGGGCGACAACCATGTGCTGACCCAGCTGGTGGCCAAGGAGCTGCTGACCGCCTACGCCGACGACGTCAAGGGCATGAGTCCGGTGGAATGGGTGCGCTTCGTCGCCAATTTCGCCGGTGAACGGGCGCTCAAACGCACATCAGCGGAGACCATCATCCAAACCCTGCTGGACACCCGCCAGGACAACGAGGAGGAGGGCAGCCTGTTCAACCGCGGCACCCAGGTCAAGATGTTCGAGGACCGCGAGGAGTACCTGATCACAACGGTGGCGCGGCGCCTGCAGCGCAAGTCCAAGGAGTCCAGCGCCTTCGACGCCTTCAACGCGGTGCAGGACCACGTACTGCACGCCGCGACGGCACACGTCGACCGCGTGGTGCTGGAGGCGTTCGTGGCCGGCATCGATTCGTGTGAGGACGAGCAGGCCCGCAAGATCCTGGGCATGGTATGCGATCTGTACGCCCTCTCGGTGATCGAGGACGACAAGGCCTGGTTCATCGAGCATCGGTTCCTGTCCACCGAACGCGCCAAGGCCGTGACCCGCGGGATCAACGACCGCTGCAAGCGGCTGCGCCCGCACGCCGAGACGCTGGTAGACGGGTTCGGAATCCCCGAGCAGCTGCGCTACGCCGAGATGCTGCACCCTGAACACCTGCGGGCATAGCGCCGAACCCACCCCCTTTCGAGCAGGGTAGCGGCGTGCGCAGCCGATTCCCGGGTAGCGCGCCGGGTAGGCTAGAGTCATGCCTCGGCCCGCGGGCAGCAGTCCGCGGGAGGGCGCAATCCCCTGTAGCTCAATTGGCAGAGCTCCCGACTGTTAATCGGGCGGTTGATGGTTCGAGTCCATCCGGGGGAGCATGTTCCGGACCGTCCTTGTGCTGGGAGTCGGCTACGTGCTGGGAACCAAAGCCGGGCGCGAACGCTACGAACAGATCGCCGGCACCTACCGCGCGCTGATGCAGAGCCCCGCAACCAAATCGGTCATCGACGCGGGCCGGCGCAAGATCGCCGACAAGGTGTCTCCGGACCCCGGCATGGTCGAGTTGACCGAGATCGACCAGGAGACCCTGATCCTCCAACCGGTTGCCGATGACGATGACGACGAACCCGGACCGGCGGCCAGGCTGCGCCGGCGCCGCCGCAGCTAAGGGGTCAGCCCATCGATTTGGTGAACGTCTGACCCGGAAGCAACGGGCCCGTGTTGACGCCGTCCGTACCGACCGACCAGGAGGGCGCGCTGGAGTCGGCCCAGCCGATGCACTTCCCGGTGCCGCGCGCACCGAACCACGCCAGGCACTGGCCCGGACCCTGCGCCTGTGGGGCGATGTCGTCGGGGCTGGCAACCGCCGCGATGGCAGGAGCGGCCGCCGCGGCCACCAGAAACGCACCGACGGCGACGGCGCGCCGCGCCCGTTGCATGGATGCCATGAGATGCCCTCCGCTCGATACCAGCGCACCCAGAGTAGCGCCCACCGCGACGTTACGCAGTCAGGTCATCGCCGCTGGCCTGTGCGAGCAGGCTTTTGCGGTACGTTTCCAGCGCGATCAGATCCCCGAACACGGCGTGGTAGTCCTCGGTCTGCTCCACCGGCGACATCCGCTGCAACTTCGACTTCACCTCGGCGATCTGCCGGCCGATCCACACCTCCTGCAGTCGGGCCAGCACCCCGGCGATGTATCGCGGCAGTTTGTCTTCGTCGTCGACCCGGATACCCTCGACGCCGAGTTCGCTGACCAGGGCCGTGTCGGCGAGCGCCGACTGCCGGACCTGGTCTATCCACTGGGCCCCGCCCGGGCTGCGGGCCGTGCCACCGGCCGCCTCGATCGCCGCACGCACCGAGGCATAGCCCGGATGGGTGAAGCTCTCGACGGTCAGCGTGTCGAAAACCGGGCCGGCCAGCGCCGGGTACTGCAGCGCCGCCTTGAGCGCCTCGCGCTGCGGCCACAGGGTGGGGTCGCGGGGATCGGGCCGGCGGGCCGGCTCGCGTGACGCCGCGGCCCGAGCCGTCGCGGTGGACCGCCGGCCGTCGGACCGCGCCGTCGGGCTCTTCGCGTTTTCGCGGACCCGGCGGATGACTTGCGCGACGTCGTCCCAGCCGACCCAGCCGGCCAGCTGGCGCGCGTACTCGTCGCGCAACGTCGGATCCTTGATCTTTGCCACCATCGGTACGCAGCGGCGCAGTGCGGCCACCCGGCCCTCGGCGTTGTCGAGGTCCATCTCGGTCAGGGCGGTCCGGATGGCGAATTCGAACAGCGGGGTACGGCGGGCCACCAGATCACGCAACGCGGCATCACCGTGTTTGAGCCGCAGATCGCAGGGGTCCATGCCGTCGGCGGCAACCGCGACGAATGACTGCCCGGCCAGGTTCTGCTCACCGTCGAACGCCTTGAGCGCCGCCGCCCGCCCGGCCGCGTCGCCGTCGAAGACATAGATGAGCTCGCCGCGAAAGAAGTTGTCGTCCATCATGAGTCGGCGCAGCATCGCCAGGTGCTCGTCGCCGAACGCGGTGCCGCAGGACGCCACCGCGGTGGTAACCCCGGCCAGGTGCATGGCCATCACGTCGGTGTAGCCCTCGACGACGACGGCCTGATGCCCCTTGGCGATGTCGCGCTTGGCCAGGTCGATCCCGAACAGCACGTTGGACTTCTTGTAGAGCGTCGTCTCCGGAGTGTTGACGTACTTGGCGGTCATCGGGTCGTCGTCGAACAGGCGGCGCGCGCCGAAGCCGATGATCTCACCGGAAGCGCCCCGGATCGGCCACAGCAGCCGGCGCATGAACCGGTCGATCGGGCCGCGCTTACCCTGCTTGCTCAGCCCGGCGGCCTCCAGCTCCTTGACCTCGAAACCCTTGCGCAGCAGGTGTTTTGTCAGGCTGTCCCAGCCCGACGGCGCGTACCCGCAGCCGAAGTGCCGGGCCGCGGCGGCGTCGAAGTTGCGCTCGGTCAGGTACTGCCGCGCCGGGGCGGCCTCGTCGGACTCCAGCGCCGCGGCGTAGAACTCGCTCGCGGCGGCGTTGGCGGCCGCCAGCCGGCTGCGGCTGCCACGGTCGCGCTGGACGTTGGTGGCCGCGGCCCCGGTGTAGGTGATGGTGTAGCCGATCCGGTCGGCGAGCAGTTCCACGGACTCCACGAAGCTGATGTGCTCGATCTTCTGCAGAAAGGCGTACACGTCGCCGCCTTCCCCGCAGCCGAAGCAGTGGAAATGGCCGTGGTTGGGTCGCACATGGAATGACGGCGACTTCTCGTCATGAAACGGGCACAGGCCCTTGAGGGAATCGGCGCCGGCGCGGCGCAGCTGCACGTAGTCGCCGACGACGTCCTCGATGCGCACCCGCTCACGAATGGCCGCGATGTCGCGATCGGAGATGCGGCCGGCCATGGAGTCAATCTAGTCCAGCCCATGGACACCAAAACCGCCGCGCCGAGAATTGGGGTTCTCACACCCCGACCTGGGAAAACACGTCAGGAACCCAATTCTCGGCGAGACAGGAAGAGGCGCTCCAACCGGCCCTCGGTGAGCGATGCAATCTGGTCGATCACCACCCGCAGCCGCGCCCCGTCGTCGGCCGCTGCCTCGAACTCCGGGGCGAACCGCCGGTCCAGCGTGGCGGGGGCGCCGGCCAGCAGGGCGTCGGCGACAGTGTGGATGCGCGCGCGTTGTTCGGCCTGGATACGCAGATGCGCGGGGTTGGACATGATGAACTGCAGCGCCAGCGTCTTGAGCACCGCGACCTCGGCGCGCACCACCGGCGGGACGGCCAGGTCGGCACCGAACCGCTGCTTCGGGCCCGGGCCGGCCAACGTGCGGGTCTCCCGGACGGCTGCGTTGGCGAACCGTCCCACCAGCTCGCTGGTGAGTCGTTTGAGCGTCACCGACGCGCTCAGCGAGCCGTCATACTTGCCGACTCCGGCGACCACCGGCATCTGGGACAGCCGCCGGGCGGCGGCGAGCAGATCATCGTGGTCCGCGCCGTGCAAGCCGTCGCCGAGGGCCGCCAGCGACGCGGCAGCATCATCGTCGGCCAGCACCCGCAGGTCTATCCGCCCGGAGATGACGCCGTCCTCGACGTCGTGCACCGAGTAAGCGACGTCGTCGGCCCAGTCCATCACCTGGGCCTCCAGGCACGGCCACGCCGACGGAGCCCCCGCACGCACCCAGTCGGCCACGTCGAGGTCGTCGGCGTAGAACCCGAACTTGGTCGGGCCGCCGCGGCCGGGCTCACGGGGCCACGGATACTTCGTGACCGCGTCCAACGCCGCCCGGGTAAGGTTCAGACCCGCCGAACGGCCTTGTTCGTCAAGCACTTTCGGTTCCAGACGGGTCAGGATCCGAAAGTTCTGGGCATTGCCCTCGAACCCGCCGTACGTGCCGGCGATCTCGGACAAGGCACGTTCGCCGTTGTGCCCGTAGGGCGGATGGCCGATGTCATGGGCCAGGCCGGCCAGATCGACCAGGTCGGGGTCGCAGCCCAGGCCGATCGCCATGCCGCGCCCGATCTGGGCGACTTCGAGCGAGTGGGTCAGCCGGGTGCGCGGGGTGTCGCTCTCCCGCGGGCCGACGACCTGGGTCTTGTCGGCCAGTCGGCGCAGCGCCGCGCAGTGCAGCACCCGCGCCCGGTCGCGCGCGAAGTCACCGCGGTATTCGGTGTCGGTGCCCGGGATCGCCGCGGTCTTGGCAACCTCGGGTACCAGACGTTCGCGGTCGAACGCCTGATACCCGTCGTGCCGGTTGATAGTCATCGCGGCACAGTCTGCCGGATCGAGCGCCGTCAACGACTCCGGGATCATCGCCGGAACCATTAGATTGCAGGCATGCGCTCTGCCCGGCTGCTGCCCTTGCTGCTGATGCTCATGTTCGCCGGTCTGCTGTCCGCGCCGGCCGCGATCGCCGAACCGCCCTTCCGGGTCGCCGATCAGGTGACCGACAACGCCGGTGTGCTCTCGGGTTCCCATCAGCGCGAAGTGCAGGCCGCCGTCGACAAGCTGTTCAACGATCGCCGGATCAAACTGTGGGTGGTCTACGTCAAATCCTTCGACGGGCTGGGCCGACAGGCCTGGACGGAGCAGACCGAGAGACTCAGCGATTTCGGCACCAACGACGTGCTGCTGGCGATCGCCACCGAGGATCGCGCCTACACCTTCTCCGTGGATCAGTCGGTGGCCAGCGTGACGCAGAGGGGCGACATCGAACGCGAGAACATCGAACCGGCGCTGCGCAACAACGACTGGGCAGGCGCCGCGATCGGGGCCGCCGACGGGCTGAACACCTCGCCGCGCATCAGCGGTCGCCACCTGTTGATCGCCGCCGCCGCTCTCGTGCTGCTGGCGCTGCTGCTGTGGTGGTGGCTGCGCTCGCGGCGGCGTCGCCGGCACGTCGCCGAGGTGGCGGCCGCCAAGCGGGTCGACCCGACCGACGTGCAGGCCCTGGCATCGGTTCCGCTGGAAGCGCTCGACGAGTTGTCCAAACAGATCGTCGTGGACGTGGACAATGCGGTACGCACCAGTTCCAACGAGCTCGAGCTGGCCACCGAGGAATTCGGCGCAGCCCGCACCGAGCCGTTCGTCAAGGCCGTCGAGAACGCGAAGGCGGCTCTGGCGCAGGCGTTCACCGTTCGCCAGACCCTGGACGACGCGGTCCCCGAGACGCCGCTGCAGCGCCGCGAACTGCTGACCAAAGTGGTGACCTCGGCCGCGGCCGCCGACCGTGAGCTGCAGACCCAGCAGCATGCGTTCGGCGAGATGCGCAATCTGCTGATCAGCGCGCCCGAGCGGCTGGGGTCGATGATCCAGCAGATGGTGGCACTGACCGCGCGGATCGAGCCCGCCCGGCAGACCCTCGACGGTTTGCACAAGCAGTTCACCGAGGCGGCGCTGTCCTCGGTGGCCGGCAACGTCGAAGAGGCCAGGCACCGGCTGGCCTTCGCCGAGGAGAACATCACCAAGGGCCGCGGACTGATCAGTGCCCCGGCCACCGATCAGACCGCGCTGTTCGACACCGTCCGCGCCGCCGAGGGGGCCCTGCAGCAGTCGGCGACGCTGCTGGATGGCATCGACAGTGCGGCCACCGACATCAACCGGGCGATCTCCGGGCTGCCCGCCGCGATCGACGATATTCAGCAGGGAATCGATTCGGCGGCAACACTTTTGCAGCAAAGCGACACCCCGCAGGCCGATCTGCTGGGTTCCGCGCGCGACGTCGCGGTCGAGGCCGTCGAGGACGCCCGGTCCAACGGCGCATCCGATCCGCTGGGCAGCTTCACCCGGTTGACCAAGGCCGACGCCGATCTGGATCGGGTGCTGGAGAACGTCGCCCAGTTACGCGGCGAATCCCAGAAGCAGGCCCTGGTGCTCGACCAGGCCCTGTTCGCCGCGCAGTCCCGCGTCAAGGCGGTGTCGGAGTTCATCGACACCCGCCGGGGCAGCATCGGCCCGGAAGCCCGCACCCGGCTGTCGGAGGCCACCCGGCAACTGCAGGCCGCCGAGGCCAAGAAGACGTCGAACCGGGCCGAGGCCATCGCCCACGCCAACGGCGCGGCCGCACTGGCCGCCCAGTCGCAGCGGCTGGCCAACGACGATGTGCGCAGGACCCAGGCCAGTTACGCCCCGCAGTACAGCCGGCAGTCCGATATGGGCTCGGTGATCGGCGGCATCATCCTGGGCAACGTGCTGCGCGGCGGTATGGGCGGTATGGGTGGCTGGGGCGGAGGTCACGGCGGCGGATACGGTGGCACGCGGTCGGGCGGGTCGACCTCCTACGGCGGATCGGGACGCAGCTACGGCGGCGGTCGGTTTTGAACGACGCGGAACAGCTGCGTGTCGATTGTGCGTTCTCGTACGGAAAATGGCGGAAAAGCGTATGCCACTGCACAGTCGGCGTGCCGTGGCGCTCGAATCTGTTGCGAGTGCGGCGACGGGTTGGGTTTGGGCGGCGTCCACAATAGGAACGTCGTCGCGCGCACCGGCCATCGACGCCCGGCCCTGTGAGGCGGTCGGCAGAAGCAGCGCTACTGCAAGTGTGCGGGTTGCACGCGCGCAGGAAGGTTCAGCAGCCTTTGAGCCGGGTCGCGAGGTAGTCGGCTACGCCGGTGATGGCGACCCGCTCCTGCGTCATGGCGTCCCGCTCACGGATCGTCACCGCCTGGTCATCGAGCGAATCGAAGTCCAGCGTCACGCAGAACGGAGTGCCGATCTCGTCCTGGCGCCGATAGCGCCGGCCGATCGCACCGGCGTCGTCGAATTCGATGTTCCAGCACCCGCGCAGCTCGGCGGCCAGGTCGCGCGCGGCCGGCGACAGGTCGGCGTGCCGGGACAGCGGCAGCACGGCGGCCTTGACCGGGGCCAGCCGCGGGTCCAACCGCAGCACGGTGCGCTTGTCCAACCCACCCTTGGCGTTGGGGGCCTCGTCCTCGCAATAGGAGTCGACCAGGAACGCCATGAACGACCGCGTCAGTCCCGCCGCCGGTTCGATCACGTACGGCACGTAGCGGGTGTCGCTGCCCTGGTCGTAGTACGACAGGTCGACACCGGAATGCTTTGAGTGCGTGGACAAGTCGAAGTTTGTCCGGTTGGCGATGCCCTCCAGTTCACCCCACGGGTTTCCGGCGAAACCGAACTTGTACTCGATGTCGGTGGTGCCGTCGGAGTAGTGCGACAGCTTCTCACGGGGGTGCTCGAACAGCCGCAGGTTGTCCCGCGCGATACCCAGGTCGACGTACCAGGCCAGCCTCGTGTCGATCCAGTACTGGTGCCACTGCGGTGCGGTCGACGGCTCGACGAAGAACTCCATCTCCATCTGCTCGAACTCACGGGTGCGGAAGATGAAGTTGCCCGGCGTGATCTCGTTGCGGAAGCTCTTGCCGA
>CAYLWH010000046.1:6026-30732 GCA_964387245.1 uncultured Mycobacterium sp. | reverse complement strand
TGGCTGCCGGCGCCCGCCGCCGGTGGCCGAAGTGTGTCACGAGCCGACGACTGCGACTACCGTTCGCGGTACCGTCACGATCAGGAGGTCACCATGCTGCTTCGGCGCCGCCGTCACCGGGCTTGACCCACCATGCCCGAGTCGAGCATCGTCGTCCGGCCGGAACCGCAGGACAGCCCCTCCTACACCGCCGCCTCACGTCTGCAGGCAGCCGGATTACGCTCCGCGATAGAACTTTTCGTCGGCGTGGCCGAACGCGTTCCGCTGCCCAAGCCGCCGCATCCCGTCGTGCTGGCCGATTACGGCGCCTCCACCGGACACAACTCGTTGTTGCCGATCGGTGCGGCCATCGAAGTGCTCGGCAGGCGAATCCGCAGGGATCAGGCTGTGCTGGTCACGCACACCGACGTGGCCGAGAACGACTTCACGGCGTTGTTCCGGACACTGGCCGACGATCCGGACAGCTATCTACGCCGTGACACCACGGCGTTCGCCGCGGCGATCGGCCGGTCCTTCTACTGTCAGATCCTGCCGTCGGACAGCGTAACGCTGGCATGGTCGTCCTGGGCCGTCCACTGGCTGTCCCGTGTGCCGGTGCCCATCGCGGACCATCTGATTCCCGCGCTCAGCTGCGACGCCGGCGTACGCGCGTCGTGTGAGCGGCAGGCGGCCACCGACTGGCACGAGTTCATCGCGTTCCGCGGTCGCGAGCTGGTCCCGGAAGGCCGCCTGGTGGTGCTGACGATGGGCCGCGACGAATCCGGAGAATTCGGCATGCGGCCGCTGATCGACGCCGCGTACGCCACCCTGCGCGACCTCGCCGCCGCGGGGTTGGTGACCGACGACGAAGTGGCGTCGATGTCCATCCCGATCGTCGGTCGCAACGAGAAGGACATCGTGGCGCCGTTCGCCCCGAAGGGCCGGTTCGAGGGGCTGTCCGTTGAGCACATCGAGGTCAGCGACGCCGAAGACCGCTTCTGGCAACAGTTTCAGGCCGACCGGGACGCCAGGGCGTTCGGTGCGAGCTGGGCCGCATTCATGCGCGCCGCAGTGTTCGGCTGCCTGATCGACGGCTTGGCCGGTGGTGCCGACGATGCCCGGGTGGCCGAGTTCAGCGCGCGACTCGAAGACGGCGTCGCCGCCCGACTGGCGGCGTCTCCGGAGAAGATGCGGATCACGCTTGCCAAGGTGGTGCTGGTCAAGAACCGCACGCGCTGATCGGCCTCAGCGGATGGCACTCCATCGGATCGACGACGTCCCCGGACATTCGGCTGCGACACGCCGACGGAAACTGTGAACAAATCAGGCAATGCGGATTGACCGCCTTGTACCTTTGCCGAACAGATACCACTGTGACTCCAGGGACGCATGGGATCTGCAAGGCCGTCGGGGGACTCGTCGTGAGGTGCAGATTATGGCCGGGGTTCGGCACATGCTCCGAGTGGCGCCGATCGCGTGTGCGGTGGCAGCGGCGTGCGTCACAACAGCGGTCGCGCAGGCCGACCCGCAATCCAGCACCCTGTGCCCGGAAGGCGCACGGACCTCGGTGCCGGACGGCCGGCTGCAGTGCAATGCCGGGCAGTGGCAGCCGTATTCCGGCGCGCATCCGTCCGAGCGTTGGCTGACCTACGGCCCCCCGGTGAAACTCGCCGGTGAGGGTGTGCGCGATCCGGAAATCACCTCCGGCGACTGGATTGGCGTCCCACAGGATCGGCAATCCGCCTGCCGCGCGGAACAGGTTGCCGCGGCGAACCCTCCAGACGTGTCGGTGCCCGCGGTGACATCCGGCCAGCCGGGCCGACCGCTTGCCCTGAAGGTCGCGCCTGGGCTCCGCTCGATCACCCTGAGCGGCGACTGCCTATGGCGCCGAGTGGACTGACGCGAGAGAATTTTGCGTTGAGTCAGAACTCACGCGGACGTCTACTCGATAATCCTCTGCGTCATTTCTCAGTCAACGCGTCTATACCACGGCGTGCGGATCCAAACCTCCGAATATGTTGATAACAAGCCGATCACGCCCGGCGCGCGCACCGGCCCGTCACCCCGGCACACCGCTAGCTTGCCGTTGTGACCCGACACGGACTTCTTGCTGCGCTGACAGCGTTGCTGACGGTGACGGCGGCTCTGATCGACGCGCCGGGCGTCGCGGCTTATTCCAATGTCGCACCCGTCGAGCAACTCGACATCCCGTCGCCGTCGATGAGCCGATACATCCACGTCAGCTTCTACAACGGCGGCCCGCACTCGGTTTATCTGCTTGACGGCTTACGGGCCCAAGAGGACGCCAACGGCTGGGACATCAACACCGCGGCGTTCGACTGGTTCAACGGATCGGGCATCTCGGTGGTGATGCCCGTCGGGGGGCAGTCGAGCTTCTATACCGACTGGTACCGTCCGGCCAAGGGCCACGCGGGAATCACCACCTACAAGTGGGAGACATTCCTGACCCAGGAACTGCCGGCCTGGCTGGCGGCCAATCGCGGGCAGAGTCCGGTGGGCAATGCGGTCGTGGGACTGTCGATGGCCGGCGGGGCGGCGCTGACGCTGGCCGCCTGGCATCCGCAGCAGTTCGTCTTCGCAAGCTCGTTGTCCGGCTTTCTCAACCCGTCAGAAGGGCTGTGGCCGACGCTGATCGGTCTGGCGATGAGCGACGCCGGGGGCTACAACGCCTACGACATGTGGGGCCCGTCCGGCAATCCGACCTGGCAACGTAACGACCCGATGCTCAACGTCAACCGACTGGTGGCCAACCGCACCGCAGTGTGGATCTACTGCGGCTCCGGGCGACCCTCCGACCTCGACGGCGGAGGCAATTTCGGCATCAACTTCAGCTCGCAGTATCTGGAGAACATCACGCTGAACACCAACAAGCAGTTCCAGCAGCGCTACACCGCCGCCGGTGGGCGCAATGCGGTGTTCAACTTCCCGCCGAACGGAACGCACAGCTGGGGCTACTGGGGCGCGCAGCTGCAGGCGATGAAGCCCGACATGGTCCGGATTCTCAATCCCCCGCCACCACCGCCGCCACCGCCGCCACCAGCACCCCCGGAACCCGCTCCTGCTCCCGCTGCCGCTCCTGCTCCCGCTGCCGCACCTGCACCCGCTGCCGCACCCGCTCCCGCTGCCGCACCCGCCGCCGCACCCGCTCCGGTAGCCACTCGATAGCCGAAACCGACTGCGTCGCATTGAGCAACCATTGACGAGCAGAACCCAAACGCCCGAGCCGACCCGTACGCCGAACCCGCAGCGAGTTCAGCGTCGGGCCGAACCGACCAGCGGTTGACCGTCCACCGCCTGCAGCAGGCAGATGACAGTGCTGGGGAGCGGGTTGTTGTCGGTACGGTCCTGCATCGAATCGATCAGGTACGTCACCGAGTAGGGCCCGCCGCCGGACCGGCCGGTGAACTCCGACAGCCCCGCTCGGCATTTGCGGTCGGCAACGTCGGCGGTGGCGGCGTTGACCTCGACGGGTACCCGCAAATAGACCTCGGCGAGGTGCGGGGTGGCGCAGTCCACGAGCGGCACGGCCACCTCGCCGACCTCGATCCGGGGCAGTGCCGTCAGGCAGTCGCCGACGTCGAGGTCGAACCAGTTGCGGGTCCGGGGTGGCTCGGCGGCCGGCGGCGCGGCAATGGCCGGCACCGTCGGGGGGGCGGTGGTCACGGTGGCCGTCGAGACGGTCGTCGTTTCCGCGCCGACCGGCGGGGTGCGCGGCGTATCCGCGCCGCAGGCCGCCAACGTGGCAAGGGCGCCCAGCGCCGGCAGGATCCGACGGAACCGCGGTGACACAGTGTGCCAAGGTACCGGTTCGGTGTCGAGGGCACACCAGACACGCGGCCGTCAGCGCCAGTCGGCGGACCCGCGGCCCGGCATCACCTACGTGCCGTGGCTCACCATTCTCGGCGAGCAGACACAGAATTGCCCTCACGTCGACGGATCTGGTGATTCTGCGTCTGCTCGGCGAGGTGAGGGCAATGGCTGACCTTCAGGGAATCCACCGGTTGTTCACGTCTGCGACCCGGATTGCCCACATTCTGGAAACATGGGCAGGCGAGACTGACGCGTCCGATCACCGGCAGGGAGAAGTTCAGTGACCGATGTCGTAAGCCCAACGTCCGGGGATTTCCGCAACGGAATGCCCGGCCCAACGCCCGCCCCCACGGGCCAGACTCGGTCCGGCATGAACGCCGAATCGCTGCGAGCGGCGGTCTCCGACCATCTGCTCTACTCGATCGCGCGGCCGGCCGCCGCCATCACACCCAACCACTACTACCGCGCCCTGTCGCTGGCCGTCCGCGACCGCATGCAGAAGCGCTGGATGGCCACCACCCAGGACTGGCTCGACCTCTCCAACAAGGTCACCTGCTACCTGTCGGCGGAGTTCCTGATGGGTCCGCAGCTGGGCAACAACCTGCTCAACCTCGGCATCGAGGAGGAGGCCAGGGCGGCACTGGCCGAACTGGGACAGGACCTGGACGTCATCCTGGCGTGTGAGGAGGAACCCGGACTGGGCAACGGCGGCCTGGGTCGGCTGGCCGCCTGCTACCTCGACTCGCTGGCCACCCTGGAGCGTCCGTCGATCGGGTACGGCATCCGCTACGAGTTCGGCATCTTCAAGCAGGAGATCCACGAGGGCTGGCAGGTCGAGAAGACCGACAACTGGCTCTCGCACGGCAACCCGTGGGAGATCGAGAAGCCGGACGCCAGCTACATCGTGAACTGGGGTGGACACACCGAGGACTACGAGGACATCGCCGGCAAGTTCCGGGTGCGCTGGGTCCCGCAACGGGTGCTCAAGGGCATGCCCTACGACACCCCGGTCCAGGGCTACGGCGTGAACAACTGCAACACGCTGACGCTGTGGAGCGCGCGTGCCGTCGAAACGTTCGCGCTGGAGGCGTTCAACACCGGCGACTATTACAAGGCCGTCGACGAGGAGGTGGTCTCGGAGACCCTGTCCAAGGTGCTCTATCCCAACGACGAGCCCGAGATCGGCAAGCGGCTACGACTCGGGCAGCAGTACTTCTTCGTGACTTGCTCATTGCAGGACATCCTGAACATCCACCTCGACCGCGTCGGCCTGCCGCTGAGCGCGCTGCCGGACAAATGGGCCATCCAGCTCAACGACACCCACCCGTCGATCGCGGTCGCCGAACTAATGCGGCTGCTGATCGACGAGCACCAGGTGACCTGGGACGACGCCTGGGACATCACCGTCCGGACGTTCGGCTACACCAATCACACGCTGCTCCCCGAGGCACTGGAGACCTGGCCGTTGCGCATCTTCGGCGAGGCGCTGCCCCGGCATCTCGAATTGATCTACGAGATCAACGAGCGTTTTCTGGAGGAGGTCCGCGCAAAGTTCCCCGGCGACGAGGAGCGGGTGAGCCGGATGTCGCTGATCGGCGAGGAGGGCGGCAAGAGCGTGCGGATGGCACACCTGGCCACTGTCGGCAGCCACGCCGTCAACGGTGTCGCCGCGCTGCACTCGGATCTGCTGAAAGCCAGCGTGCTCAAAGACTTCTACGAGATGTGGCCGGAGCGCTTCGGCAACGTCACCAACGGTGTGACACCGCGACGGTTCCTGGCGCTCTCCAACCCGGGCCTGCGCGGGCTGCTCGACGAAACGATCGGCGACGGCTGGCTGACCGATCTGAGCCGGCTGCGCGAGCTCGAACCCTATGCCGACGATCCGGCGTTCCGGCATCGCTGGCGGGAGATCAAGCGCGCCAACAAGGGCCGGCTCGCCGAGTACGTGCACTCGACCACCGGCATCGAGCTGGATCCGACATGGATGTTCGACATCCAGGTCAAGCGGATCCACGAATACAAGCGCCAACATCTGATGGCGCTGCACATCATCACCCTGTACCGCCGCCTGAAGAAGAACCCGCACCTGGTGATCCCGCCGCGCGCGTTCATCTTCGGCGGCAAGGCCGCGCCCGGGTACTTCATGGCCAAACGGATGATCAAACTGATAACCGCCGTCGGCGCGACCGTAAACAACGACCCGGCGGTCAACCGGTTCATGAAGGTGGTTTTCCTGCCGAATTTCAACGTCAAGAACGCGCACCTGGTGTACCCGGCGGCCAACCTCTCTGAGCAGATCTCGACGGCCGGCAAGGAAGCCTCGGGCACCGGCAACATGAAGTTCATGATCAACGGAGCGCTGACCATCGGAACCCTCGACGGCGCCAATGTCGAAATTCGTGAAGAGGCCGGTCCGGAGAACTTCTTCCTGTTCGGGCTGACCGAGGATCAGGTGGTGGCCGTGAAGCGTGACGGGTATCGGCCGCTGGACTACATCGAGCGCGACCCGGAGTTGGCTGCCGTGCTGCAGATGATCGTGGAGGGCACCTTCACCCACGGTGACACCGAGGTACTGCGCCCAATCGTGGACAACATGATCCACCACGACACGTTCCTGGCGCTGGCCGACTACCGAGCCTACGTGGACTGCCAACGCAAGGTCAGCGAGGCGTGGCGGGAACCGGACAAGTGGAGCCACATGTCGATCCTGAATACCGCCCGCAGCGGCAAGTTCTCCTCCGACCGGGCCATCTCCGAGTACTGCAACGACATCTGGAACGTGCCGCCGATGTCAGTCGAGCTGTAGCCGGCGCCGGCCGAGGGTCATGGAGGCTGGGTACCCACGGGCGCCCACCGCCTCGGCCAGCGCGCTCGCGCACGCGCGTCACCGCCGGAAGAGGGGCAGTCGAAGGTCCCACCTCGGAGCGACAACAAGCGACAACGACGACATGCCCTGGCGACCGACTCGCGCTGTCGCTGAAAGTCGCTCTGAGGCAAGAACTTTGGTATCACTCCCGCCGCAGCGACCTACGCCGCGACAATCCGCACATCCTGGTGTTCCTAAACGCCCCGCTCTGCCGGCAGGCGGCCGGAATCGACGGCGACCACCAACGCGGCGTGGTCGGCCTCCGTCTGGTCGGCATACCGGCGGGCGAACACACACAACGCGTCTTCGACCCGTTCCGAGCGACCCAGGTAGCCGGAGATCATCGACGCGCCGCTGGTTCGCGCGTGGCCCTTGGCCAGCAGTTGACCGACCACACCCGAGTAGTCGATGAGCGCATCGGCGTCCATCGCGTCGAGCGGGATCGTGCCCTTCATGTTGCGGAACTGCCGCACGTAGTACTGCCGGCCGGCCATCGTGGTCCACCCCAGCAGCGGATCGCTCACGGTCTGCAGCGCCTGCTGGTATTCCACGACACGCTGGCCCTGATGAGCGTGCCAGGCCGACTCGCCGTGCACATACCGCGCCAGCACCGAGCGCCGAGCCTGCTTGAGTTGCAGGAACACCACGTCCTCCGGCGACGACCCTTCCAGCAGTGCCACATACGCGCGCAGGCCGACGCTACCCACCCCGACCACCTTCTGCGCGACGTCGAGCAGGGTGTAGCCGCCCAGGACACGGCGCCAGTGCATGGACAGGGTGTCCAGGTAGTCGTCGAGCGCCTCGGCCAGCGCGGCCGCCTCGGCGTCGGGTAGCCGGGTGATCAGCGGTGGCTCTTCGACGATTCGGCGGACGCCGTCCACCTCCTCGGTGAACCGGGGCAGAGCCCGGTCACTGGTGCGGTTCCGGGCCCGGTTCGCCGAGCGCAGGACTGCGTCCTTGAGCGGTCCGGCGGTCTGCCCGGCGAGCCGGTTGACGTCGAGCCGGGTGAAGGAACGGGAGAACAACGGCTCGTCGGCCAGCCGGCGCAACTCGAGCCGGTAGGCGCCGACACAGGCCCGCACCGCGGCCGCTAGCTGCTCCTCGGACGCCCCGTTCTGCCGGCCGGCAACCCAGATGCTGGCCACCAGCCGACGCAGGTCCCATTCCCAGCCGCCCGGGTGCGCCTCGTCGAAATCGTTGAGGTCGATCACCAGGTCGCGTTCGGGCGAGGCGTAGAAGCCGAAGTTGCCCAGGTGCGAGTCACCGCACACCACCGGGGTGATGCCCGTCGACGGCAGTCGGGCGACGTCCTCGGCCATCACCACGGCGCTACCGCGCAGAAAACCGTACGGGGAGGCCACCATTCGGCCCACCCGGATAGGGATCAGCGATTCGAGGCGGCCCTCGTGATTCTCCTCGATCAACCCGATCGGGTCGGGTCGGTTCGGCGGCGGTGTCCAGTCGGCCATCGATCGCCGGGACACCCGCCGGCGCAGACTCCTGCCGAGCGCATAGCGTTCGGCCCGGCTGACCGGCCGCTGCCGCAGCGAGTGATACGCGCTGCTGTCGGCCTCGGCGAGCACGGTGTGCCGTCTGGGGGCGTTCATCGGAGTTCGAAAACCGGGATCACCCGGTCGGTGCGTTTCTCGTACTCCCCGAAGCCGGGCGCGCGTTGCACGATGATCGGGTAGATCCGGTCCCGTTCGTCGCGCGGTAGTTCACGCGCGGTGACGGTCCTCGGGGCGTCCGAACCGATCTCCACCGTCGCGACAGGATTGGCCCGAATGTTGAACACCCAGGCGGGATCTCGGTCCCGACCGGCCGACGAGCCGACGATGTAGATCTCGCTGTCGATGTCGAAGTAGGCGACGGGGTTGGTGCGCTGGGCGCCACTGCGGGCGCCGGTGGAGGTCAACAACAGCAACGGGAAGCCCTCGAACGGCCCGCCCACCTTGCCGCCGTTGCGCCGGAACTCCTCGATGTTGCGCTCGTTGAACTCTTGTTCGGCCTCGTCTGGCATGGGTCCATCATCGCTTCTCGGCGCCGAGAAGAACGTCGTTTGCATCCAGTCCTGGAGTTTTGTGTACCGAACGATCTTCTCAGCGCGCTGTGTGAGGATGGCCCCATGTTTGCCCGACTCGCCACCGCCGTACTCGCCGCCGCCGCACTCGTAAGCGCCCCGGCGCCGACCGTGTCCGCCGACCCATGCCCCGACGTCGAACTGGTCTTCGCCCGAGGCACCGCCGAACCACCCGGCATGGGCCGGGTGGGCGATGCGCTGGCCGCCACCCTGCGGCCGCAGCTCGGCGGACGCAGTCTGGGTACGTACCCGGTGAATTACCCTGCCGGCTTCAACTTCCTGACCACCTGGGTGGGCGCGGACGACGCCCGGGGTCACATCGCGTGGATGCGCGACGCCTGTCCCGGCACGCCGATCGTGCTCGGCGGCTTCTCCCAGGGCGCCGCCGCGGTCGCCATGCTGGCCGGTGCACCACCGGTCGGCGACCGCATCGGCGCCATCGGGTCGGCCCCTCCCCTGGCACCGGACCTCGCCGGCAACGTCGCCGCCGTCGCGGTGTTCGGCAACCCGGGCACGCGGTTCGGCAATCCGCTGTCGTCGACGGGCCAGTTCGCCGGCCGCGCCATCGACCTGTGCAGCCAGGGCGATCCGATCTGCTCCGAGGGCCGACTCCGTTCGGCACACAGCAACTACGAGCTGCCGCCGTATCCGAACCAGGCCGCGGGCTTCATCGCGGGACGGGTGTAACAGCCGACCCCATGGGCACCGGGTGCGCTGCCGTGGTGCCCCGGTGCCCTTAAGGTCTACCCGTGACCGCTCTCGACCGGTTCTTCGAGATCTCCGCGCGCGGCTCGACCATCGCCACCGAGGTGCGGGGCGGCATCGTGACGTTCATCGCGATGGCCTACATCATCGTGCTGAACCCGATCATCCTGTCCGGCAGCGCCGACGTGGCCGGCAATCAGCTCGGCTTCACCCAGGTGTCGGCGGTGACCTCGCTGGCGGCCGGCGTCATGACCATCCTGTTCGGCGTCGTCGCGCGCCTGCCGTTCGCGTTCGCCGCCGGCCTGGGCATCAACTCGTTCCTGGCCAGCTCGGTGGTCGGCTCCCTGACCTGGCCGGAGGCGATGGGCCTGGTGGTCATCAACGGCCTGATCATCGTCGCGCTGGCGCTCAGCGGGCTGCGCAAGCTGATCTTCGCCGCGGTGCCGATGCCGCTCAAGCTCGCGATCACCGCCGGCATCGGCCTGTTCATCCTGTTCATCGGTCTTGTCGACGCCGGGTTCGTGGCTTCCACCGGTCTGCCTTCGCCTCCGCTGGGCCTGGGCACCAACGGCCTGGGCTCGATCAACACCATTCCGACGCTGGTCTTCGTGTTCACGTTGTTGGTGACGGGCGTCCTGGTGGCCCGGAATGTCCGCGGCGGCATCCTGATCGGGCTGATCGCCGGAACCGTCGTCGCCGTTGTCGTGGAGGCCGTCTGGCATCTCGGCTCGGCCGTCGAGCACCCCGGCGGCTGGAGCCTGTCGGTGCCGACGCTTTCGGGTTCACCGTTCGCGGTGCCCGACCTGTCGCTGGTGGGCCAGTTCAGCCTGGACAGTTTCGGCCGCATCGGAATCCTGGCCGCCGTCATGTTGGTGTTCACCCTGGTGTTCACCAACTTCTTCGACGCGATGGGCACATTCACGGGATTGTCGCGGCAGGCCGGCCTGGCCGACGAGCACGGCGACTTCCCCCGGCTGCAGTCCGCCCTGGTGGTCGAGGGCGCCGGCGCGGTGGTCGGCGGTGCGGTGTCAGCGTCGTCGAACACGGTCTTTATCGAATCGGGCACCGGCATCGGGGAAGGCGCGCGCACCGGCCTGGCCAGCCTCGTGACGGGCGGATTGTTCCTGGCGGCAATGTTCTTGACGCCGCTGGCCGAGATCGTGCCGACCGAGGTTGCGGCCGCCGCGCTGGTGATCGTCGGCACGCTGATGGCCTCGGTGCTGCGCGCAATCGACTTCGACGACTTCTCGGTGGCCCTGCCGGTGGTGCTGACGGTGGCGGTGATGCCACTGTCCTACTCGATCGCCAACGGTATCGGCGTCGGCTTCATCGCCTGGGTGGTGCTGCGATCGGCGGCCGGCAAGGCCCGCGAGATCAGCCCGCTGCTGTGGGTGGTGGCCGCCGGGTTCCTGCTCTACTTCGCACGCGGCTGGATCGACACGCTGGTGGGCGTGTGAACGGGCCAACGGCGGGACCTTCGGCCACCCGGTGCGGGCCCAACGGCCGCCGCGCGTCGCCGCCCGGTGAGCCGAGGATGGTCAAGTGAGCGCGACAGCCGGCTTCGGCGATTCAGGCCTGCAGCGCCTCATCGACGTGCTGATCGCACGCGGATACCAGGTGATCGGCCCCACGTTGAGTGACAATGCCATCGAGCTGGCGCCGCTGGCGTCCATCGACGACCTGCCCCGCGGTTGGGGGGTGCAGACCGGGCCGGGCCATTACCGGGTGCGGCCGCGCGGCGACGGCGCCCGGTTCGGCCACTCGGCGGGGCCGCAGTCCTGGAAGCAGTTCGTTCACCCGCCGCGCCGCAGATTGTGGGCGGGCGACCCCGGTCTCGCCGGCGAACCCGAGCCGCCGCCGCCCCGCTACGCGTTCCTCGGTGTGCGCGGCTGCGATCTCGCGGCGCTCGCCACCCTGGACCGCGTGCTGTTGGGCGGCGATCACCAGGACGATTCGTACGCGGGCCGGCGCACGCAGCTCTTCGTGATCGCGGTGAACTGCACCGAGCCCGGCGACGTGTGCTTCTGCGTGTCGATGGGAACCGGACCGCAGGCCGGGCCGGGCTACGACCTGGCGCTCACCGAACTCCTCGACGGCGACACCTGCCGCTACGTCCTCGAGGTGGGCAGCGCGGCGGGCGCCGCGGTCCTGGCCGAGATACCCCACGACGCGGCCACCGAACACGAAATCGCCACGGCCGCGGACGGAGTGCGCGATGCCGCCGAACACATGGGCCGCCGGATGCCCGGCGGTGACCTGCGCGAACTGCTCGCGCAGTCACGGGACTCCCCGCACTGGGACGACGTCGCTGCCCGGTGCCTGACCTGCGGCAACTGCACCATGGTGTGCCCGACGTGTTTCTGCACCGGCACCGAGGATGTCAGCGACCTCACCGGCGACCACGCCGAACGCTGGCTGCACTGGAGCTCCTGTTTCGAGCTGGATTTCTCGCTGATGCATCAGGGCAGCGTGCGGCAATCCGGGGCGGCGCGTTATCGGCACTGGATCACGCACAAACTGGGTACCTGGCATGACCAGTTTGGGATGTCCGGTTGCGTCGGCTGCGGACGCTGTATCGCCTGGTGCCCCACCGGGATCGACATCACCGCCGAGATGACGAGGCTGCGCGAGCTCGCCGACCGCGAACATGATTGAGGCGGACACCCGTCCGGCCGGCCCCCCGATGGCCCCGGTCGCCCACCGGGTCACCTCGAACGTCGCCGAGAATGTCGAATCCGCCACGCTGTCGCTGGAGCCGGTGGCCGGCCGGCTGCCCACCCCGGCGCCCGGCCAGTTCGTGATGCTGTACGCCTTCGGCGTCGGTGAGATCGCCATGTCCTACAGCGGCGACCCCACCGCCGACGACAATGGCACCCTGACCCACACCATCCGCTCCGTCGGCGCGGTCAGCGCGGCCCTGCACGACGCCGCGGTCGGCGACGTGCTGGGGGTTCGGGGCCCGTTCGGGACGGGTTGGGACCTGGCCGCCGCCACCGGTCGCGATCTGGTGATCGTGGCCGGCGGCTGCGGACTGGCCCCGCTGCGACCGCTGGTGCTCACCGCGCTCGCCAAACGGGACCGTTACGGCAGCGTCGTGCTGATCGTCGGCGAACGCACTCCAGACCACTTCCTTTTCGGCGCCGAACTCGACCGCTGGGCCGCAGATCCGCGGCTCACGGTGATCCGGACCGTTGATCACCACGCACCCGGATGGTCGGGGGGAACCGGTGTGATCACCCAACCGCTGCAACACCTTTCGCTCCAACCCGGACGAACCACCGCATTCCTGTGCGGACCCGAACCCATGATCCGCTTCGGTGCCGCCGTGCTGATCGGCAAGGGCGTTGCGGCACAGGACATCCAGGTGTCGCTGGAACGTAATATGCAGTGCGGCATCGGCTGGTGCGGGCACTGTCAGCTGGGTCCGCTGCTGCTTTGCCGCGACGGGCCGGTCGTCGGCTACGACACGGCCCTCCCGCTGCTGCAAACCGGGGAGCTGTAGATGGCCGCGCCCAAGCTCGCGGTGTGGAAGTTCGCCTCCTGTGATGGTTGCCAGCTGACGCTGCTCGACTGCGAGGACGAATTGCTGAGCATCGCCGAGGTGTTCACGATCGCCGACTTCGCCGAGGCGTCCAGCGCGCGGATCGCCGGACCCTACGACGTGTCCCTGGTCGAAGGTTCGATCACCACCGAAACCGACCGGCACCGGATCCACTGGATCCGCGAGCAGAGCGCGGTCCTGGTGACCATCGGCGCGTGCGCGACGGCGGGCGGGATCCAGGCCCTGCGTAATGCCGCCGACGTGGCCGAATTCGCCGCCGCGGTGTACCCGCATCCCGAGTACATCGAGACCCTGGCGACCTCCACCCCGGCCTCGGCGCACGTCGCGGTGGACTACGAGCTGCACGGCTGTCCCATTGACCGCGGGCAGCTGCTCGACACCCTCTCGGCACTGGCGATCGGACGCAAACCGCGGCTGCCGGGCTCCAGCGTGTGTGTCGAATGCAAGCAGCGGGGCACCACCTGCCTGACCGTCGCCGAAGGCATCCCGTGCCTGGGACCGGTGACCCGCGCCGGCTGTGGCGGCCTGTGCCCCGCCCACCACCGCGGCTGTTTCGGTTGCTTCGGCCCGGCCGAGCGGGCGACGACCCCGACGCTGATCCCACTGCTGCGCCGAGATGGTATGTCCGGCAACGACATCGACCGTATGATGGCGACGTTCAACGTCGCGTCACCGTGGCTGGACGGACCGGAGCGGTAGATGGGCGAGGCCACCCGAAACCTGTCCCTGGAACTGATGACGCGCGTCGAGGGCGAGGGTGCGTTCAGTGTCACGCTGGACGGCACGCGGGTGCAGCGCGCCGAACTGCGGATCTTCGAGCCGCCGCGGTTCTTCGAGGCGTTCCTGCGTGGCCGGTCGGCCTTCGAGACCCCCGACATCACCGCGCGAATCTGCGGCATCTGCCCGGTCGCGTATCAGACGAGCGCGTGCAACGCGGTGGAAGACGCGTTCGGCGTCAGCCTGGACCCGATGGTGGCGCAGTTGCGCCGGCTTCTGTACTGCGGCGAGTGGATCAGCAGCCACACCCTGCACATCCACCTGCTGCACGGGCCGGACTTCTTCGACTACCCCGATGTCGTCGCGATGGCCGCTGAGCACCGCGCCGCCGTGGAACGGGGCCTGGCGTTGAAAAAGACCGGAAACGCGTTGATGGAACTGCTCGGCGGGCGGGCCGTGCACCCGATCAACGTCCGGGTCGGCGGGTTCTACTCGCTGCCCCGCCCCGACCAACTCGCAGCGATGGGCGGGCAACTGCGCCGCGCGCTCGACCTGGCGCTGGACACCGTGGAGTGGGCCGCACGCCTGCAATTTCCCGACCTCGAAGTCGACCACCAGCTGCTGTCGGCGCAGACGCCGGGACACTATCCCATCGAGACCGGCTCGATCGTCACCAGCGGCGGATTACGTTTCGGCCCGGAGCAATTCGGTGACCACGTGGTGGAGTCCCAGGTGCGCCACTCCACCGCCCTACAGGCACTCCTGGACGGCCGGCGGTACCTGACCGGGCCACTGGCGCGCTACTCGCTGAACTCCGCGCAGCTCTCACCGCTGGCCCGGGAGGCCGCCACGGCGGCCGGGCTCGGCGCCCAATGCCGGAACCCGTTCCGCAGCATCGTTGTTCGCGCCGTAGAGGTGGTGTATGCGGTCGAGGAGGCATTGGCGATCATCGAAGAATACCGGCCGCCCGCACACCCGTTCGTCGACGTGACACCGCGCGCCGGCATCGGCCACGGTGTCAGCGAGGCGCCCCGCGGCCTGCTGTACCACCGCTACGAAATCGACGCGGACGCCACCATCCGCGCGGCCTGCATCGTCGCGCCCACCTCCCAGAACCAGGGCGCCATCGAACACGATTTGGCCGCGGCGGTGAGCGCCAACGCCGAACTCGGCGACGACGCGCTGACCACGTTGTGCGAGAAGATGATCCGCTGCTACGACCCGTGCATCTCGTGCGCCGCGCACTTCCTGACATTGAAAGTGACGCGCCGGTGAGCCGGCACGCCGACGTTGTGGTGATCGGCGTCGGTAATCGCTACCGCGGCGACGACGGGGTTGGTCCCGCCGTCGCCGCCGGCTGCGCCGCGCGCGCCCTGCCCGGGGTGCGCGTCGTGACCGAGGTGGCCGACGCCACCGACCTGCTGGAGGCGTGGTCGGGCGCGGCGCTGGCGGTGATCGTCGACGCCGCGGCGGGACCGGCGCCGGGACGGGTCGGGTGTTGCGGCATCCACGATCTGCCCGGTACCGCGGCCCTGAGTTCGCACGGACTGGACATCGCCGCTGCCCTCCGCCTAGGTCAGGCCCTGGAGCGGCTGCCCGCCGAACTGGTGGTAGTGACCGTCGGGGTGGCCGACACCGGTCACGGGCTGGGGCTTTCGGTGAAAGTGGCCGAGGCGGTGCCCGCCGCGGTCGAGTGGGTCGTCACCCGCATCGCATGCCGTGCGTCGCCGGTTCCGCCAACGCGGTCTCGGTGAGCGGTTACAGGCGCACGGCCGAGCTCCCGTCACCAATTGCCGTACATCCCACTGTCGGCCGCACGGACGGCACCGACATAGTCCGCGCGTTCCCGCGCGGCGCCGTCCTCGGGTACCGCGAGCAACCCGCGCACCTCGCCGAGGCCCCGAAACCCCTTGCGCCCCATCCAGGCCGTCAGTTCGTCCAGCAGGACCCCGGCGTGCTCCGGACCGTGCCGCAGCAACGCCGACGCCGACTGCACCACGTCGGCACCGGCCAGCAGGTACTTGACCACATCCGTGCCACCCGCCACCCCGGTGGTCGCCGCCAACGACGCGCGTAACCGGCCGTGCAGCAACGCGATCCAGGTCAGGGGTACCCGCATCTCGGCGACGCTCGACAGCGTCACACCCGGTGCCGCGGCGAGCCGCTCGCAGTCGATGTCAGGCTGCAGGAAGCGGTTGAACAGGACCAGGCCGTCGACGCCCGCCTCGTCGAGGCGGCGCGCCATCGCGGCGGTCGAACTGAAGTAGGGGCTGAGCTTGACCGCCACCGGGACCGTCACCGCGGCTTTGACGCCCGCCACGATGTCGAGATGACGCTGCTCGACCTCGCGCCCGTCGATGTGCGTCCCACCCGGGACGTAGTAGATGTTCAGTTCGACCGCGGCCGCACCGGCGTCCTGCATCCGGTGCGCATACCGCGCCCAGCCACCCGCGGTGACACCGTTGAGGCTGCCGATCACCGGCACCTCGACCGCGGCGGCGGCACGTTCCAACAGCCGCAGATAGCGGTGCGCGCCGTCCTCGCGGTGCACGTTCGCCGGAAAATACGACAACGACTCCGCGTAGGTCTCGGTGCCCTGCGCGGCCAGCAGCGCGTTCTGTTCGGTTTCCCGGCGGATCTGCTCCTCGAACAGCGAGTACAGCACCACCGCGGCAACACCCGCGTCGGCGAGATGGCGCACACCGTCGGCTGTCCGGCTCAGCGGCGACGCCGCGGCCAGCAGCGGGTTGCGCAGGTCCAGTCCGAGATAGCGGGTTCTCAGGTCCATCAGCGGTCCTTGCGAGCGTCGGACGGAAAGTGCTGCGGGGCGCGCGAGGCCATCTCCTCGTAGGTGCCCCAGCGCTGGTCGATCGCCTCCTGCGCCAGCGCCGTCAGCCGCTCGGCCTCGTCGGGATCGGAGATGGCCAGGCTGCGGTAGCGAAGCTCACGGTCGCGGTACTCGTGCAGCGGCAGCCGCGGGCGGTGCGAATCCAGCAGGAAGGGGCCGGCCCCGGTGGCGCGCACCATCGGGTCGTAACGCACCAGCGGCCACTCGCCGGTGGCGACCGCGCGGTACTGCTGATCGAGCCCCTGGCGCATCTCGATGCCGTGCGCGATGCAGTGGCTGTAGGCGATCACGATCGACGGCCCGTCGTAGGCCTCGGCCTCGCGGAACGCCTGCAGGGTCTGCTGCGGGTCGGCGCCCATCGCGACCTTGGCGACGTAGACGTTTCCGTACGCAATCACCTGCAGCGCAAGGTCTTTGCGCGGTTGCGTCTTTCCCCCGGCGGCGAACTTCGCAACCGCTCCCAGCGGGGTGGCCTTCGACATCTGGCCACCGGTGTTCGAGTAGACCCCGGTGTCGAGCACCAGCACGTTGACGTTGCGCCCGCTGGCCAGGATGTGGTCGAGCCCGCCGGATCCGATGTCGAAGGCCCAGCCGTCACCGCCGACGATCCACACACTGCGCCGCACCAGATGGTCGATCACGCTGCGCAGTTCGTCGACGGGCACGGCGTCGGCGGGGCTCAGCCGGTCCAGCCGCGCGTAAAGTTCGGCCAGCCGTTCGCGCTGCACGTGCAACTCCGACTCGCGCTGCTGCGGCGAGTCCAGGATGGCGTCGACCAGTTCGGTACCGAGCACCTCGCGATGCCGACCGAGCAGGTCGCGGGCCTGGCGGGTGTGGGTGTCGGCGGCGAGCCGCATCCCCAGCCCGAACTCGGCGTTGTCCTCGAACAGCGAGTTCGACCAGGCCGGTCCGCGCCCGTCGGCGTCGGTGGTCCACGGCGTGGTGGGCAGGTTGCCGCCGTAGATCGATGAGCACCCAGTCGCGTTCGCGACCACGAGGCGGTCACCGAACAGCTGGGACAGCAGTTTGAGGTACGGGGTTTCGCCGCAACCCGCGCAGGCGCCGGGGAATTCGAACAGCGGCAACAGGAACTGGGTTCCGCGGACGGTGCCGAAGTCCACCCGGGACCGGTCGGTGTGGGGCAGCGTTTCGAAGAACGCGATGTTCGCCCGGCCCGGGTCCATCAGCGGTTCGCGGGGCGCAAGGTTGATCGCCTTGGTCGCCGGGCTGCCGGGGGTGACGGCCGGACACGCCTCGACGCACAGCCCGCACCCGGTGCAGTCCTCCACGTACACCTGCAGGGTGTATCGGGTGTCGGGCAGGCCGACCGCGTTCAGCGGGGCCGACTCGAACGACGCCGGGGCGCCGGCCAGGCCTTTGCCGGTGTACTGCTTGGCCCGGATGACGCTGTGCGGGCACACGAAACCGCAATTGCCGCACTGGATGCAGGTGTCGGGATCCCACACCGCGACGAGTTCGGAGACGTTGCGTTTCTCGTAGGCGGTGGTGCCGCTGGGATAGGTGCCGTCGGCGGGCAGCGCGCTGACCGGCAGCGCGTCACCGCGGCCCGCGATCATCTCCGCGGTGACCGTGCGGACGAATTCCGGTGCGGCGTCGGGAATCAGCGGTTCCGGGTCTCGGGCACTGGTCACGCGGTCCGGAATCTCGATGCGGCACAGTCCTTCGACGGCGGCATCGACGGCGGCCAATTCCCGGTCCACCACGTCGGATCCGTGCCCACCGTAGGTCTTGACGACTGCCTCCTTGATCTTGGCCAGCGCCGTGTCTCCGGCCAGCACCTTCGAGATGGCGAAGAAGCAGGTCTGCAGGACGATGTTGATGCGGCCCGGCAGACCCACGTCCCGGGCGATCCGGTTGGCGTCCACCGCGTACAGTCGGATGCCCTTGTCCAGGATCTGTTGCTGTACCGCGCGTGACAGCGCGTCCCACACCCGGTCGGGCCGGTGGTGACAGTTGAGCAGCAGCGCCGCGCCGGGGGCCGCGACACCGAGCACGTCGACGCGGTCCAGGAACCGGAACTGATGGCAGCCGACGAAGTCGGCCCGGGCCACCAGATACGGGGCGCGGATCGGCTGCGGACCGAAACGCAGATGCGAAACCGTCCGTGAGCCGGACTTTTTCGAGTCGTACACAAAGTAGGCCTGCGCGTAGAGATCAGCCTCGGCGCCCAGGATCTTGATGGTGTTCTTGTTCGCCCCGACGGTGCCGTCGGAGCCCAGGCCGAAGAACACCGCGCGCACCGTGTCGGCGGGTTCGATGTCGAAGCCGGGGTTGTAGGCGATGCTCGAGCCCGAGACGTCGTCGTCGATCCCGACGGTGAACTGCCGCCGCGGCCGCTCGCGGGTCAGTTCGTCGAACACCCCGACCACCATGGCGGGGGTGAACTCCTTGGACGACAGGCCGTAGCGCCCGCCGTACACCCGCGGCAGATGCGCGCGTTCGCCACCGGTGTAGGCGGCGCCGAGCGTGGCGACGACATCGAGGTAGAGCGGTTCGCCCGCGGACCCGGGTTCCTTGGTGCGGTCCAGCACGCCGATGGTGCGGACCGTCGGCGGCAGCGCCGCCAGCAGCGCCTCGGCCGGGAACGGGCGGTACAGCCGCACCTGCACGACACCGACCCGTTCCCCTTGCGCGACAAGCGTTTCCACCGTCTGCGCGGCGGTCTGGCCGCCGGAGCCCATCAGCACCAGCACCCGCTCGGCCTGCGGGTGACCGGTGTAGTCGACGATGTGCATCGACCGCCCGGTGCGCTCACCCAATTGCGTCATCGTCTCCTGCACCACGGCGGGCACCCGGGCGTAGAACGGGTTGACGGTCTCGCGGGCCTGGAAGTAGGTGTCCGGGTTCTGCGCGGTGCCGCGGATGAACGGGTGTTCCGGGGACAGCCCGCGGGCGCGGTGTTCGCGGATCAGCTTCTGAGGCACCAGTATCGAAAGGTCATCGTCGCCGAGCAGCTCGATGGTGTTGAGTTCGTGGGAGGTCCGGAAGCCGTCGAAGAAGTGCAGGAACGGCACCCGGGTGCGCAGCGTCGCGGCCTGGGCCACCAGCGCCAGGTCGTGTGCCTCCTGCACCGAGGCCGCGGACAGCAACGCGAATCCCGTCTGGCGGGTGGCCATCACGTCGGAGTGGTCACCGAAGATCGACAATCCCTGCGCCGCCAGCGAGCGGGCCGCGACGTGGATGACCGCCGAGGTGAGCTCCCCGGCGATCTTGTACATGTTCGGGATCATCAGCAGCAGCCCCTGCGAGGCGGTGAACGTCGTCGCCAAGGCTCCGCCCTGCAGCGCGCCGTGCAGAGCGCCGGCGGCCCCACCCTCACTCTGCATCTCCACCACGGCCGGGACGGTGCCCCAGATGTTGGGTCGTCCCCGGCTCGACCATTCGTCGGCCAACTCGGCCATCGGCGAGGACGGGGTGATCGGGTAGATGCAGCACACCTCGTTGAGCCGGTAGGCCACCGAGACGCACGCCTCGTTCCCGTCGATCGTCACCCGGGTCATGTCGGCTCCGGCACCATCTCGATGGCATGTACCGGGCACTGTTCGTAGCATGCGCCGCACCCGGTGCAGCGGTCGTAGTCGAACCGGTACCGATGACCCCGGCCCAGCTTGACCACCGCGTCCTCCGGGCAGGCACCCAGGCAGCCGTCGCATTCGAAGCAGTTGCCGCAGGACAGGCATCGGCCGGCTTCGAACGTCGCCGCCTGCACGGTCAGCCCGCCGACGATCTCGTCGAACCCGGTCACGCTGCGTTCCGGCGGCAGGTGAGGTTGTGCGCGCTGGGAGGCGTCGCCGAAGTACCAGAGGTGGAGCTTGTCGAAGGTGGCCACCGGGTGTTTGCCGGCCGGCTGCCCCGACTGCGAGAGCCACGCGTCGATCATCCGGGCCGCCTTCTTACCGTGCCCGACGCCGACGGTGACTGTTCGCTCGCAGGGCACCATGTCGCCGCCGGCGAACACCCCCGGACATCCGGTCATCAGCGACGCCGACACCCGCACGCTGCCGTCGTCGTCGAACGTCACCCCGGGCAGGCTGCGCATGAACGCAGATTCGGTCCGCTGACCCAGCGCCATTATCACGGTGTCGGCGGCCAGGGTCTCGAATTGCCCTGTGGGTCTCGGGTTTCCGGCGTCGTCGAGGGCCATGACCTCTACCTGCACGTCGGGTCGGTCGAAGGCGGTGATCGTGCGCAGCCAGTGGATCTGCACGCCCTCGCGCTCGGCCTCGGCAACTTCCTCGTCGTGGGCGGGCGCCTGCGCGGGGCCGCGGCGGTAGATGATGACGGCATCTTCGGCACCCAGGCGGCGGGCCACCCGCGCGGCGTCCATCGCGGTGTCCCCGCCGCCGTACACCGCGACGTGGCGGCCGACGTCCGGCGGTTGCCCGGAGGCGACACCACGCAGGAAGGACACCGCGTCGATCAGCGCACCGGCGTCGCGGGACGGGATGGTGACCCGCTTGGCCAGGTGGGCGCCGACCGCGACGAACACCGCATCGAAGCCGCCCCGTTCACGTTCGGCGGCCAGGTCGTCGACGCGGTGGCCGCAGGTGATCCGCACACCGAGCGCGACCATCCGCGCGATTTCGGCGTCCAGCACGTCACGCGGAAGCCGGTAGCTGGGGATGCCGTAGCGCATCATGCCTCCGGGTTGCTCGCCGGCGTCGCGCACCTCGACGGTGTGACCGGCCAGGCGCAGGTGGTATGCCGCCGAAAGCCCGCTGGGGCCCGCCCCGATTACCAGCACCCGTCTGCCCGTCGGCGCAGCCGCCTGGTCCGGCGCCCAGCCCCGCTCGATCGCCGTGTCGCCCAGGAACCGCTCGACGGCGTGGATGGACACCGCCGAGTCGAGATGGGCTCGGTTGCAGGCGGCTTCGCAGGGGTGGTAGCAGACCCGGCCGTGGATCGCCGCGAACGGATTGTCGGCGGTCAGCTGGCGCCAGGCCCGCTCGTGATCGCCGACCCGGGCGTGGCCGAGCCAAGCCTGGATGTTCTCCCCCGCCGGGCAACCGGCATTGCACGGCGGCAGCAGGTCGACGTAGACGGGCCTGCGGTCGCGGTCGGGTCCGGACCGGGGCGCACCGTACAGCAGGTCGGGAAGCGGTGTGATGTCCGTCTGCCGAGCGGCGCCGGGACCGGGCTGGTTCACCTGTCTTGAAGGTCGTTCGGTCCGGTCGAAGGCTTATCGGCCAGTGTGAACTTGACATAGTTGTCGATACCGAACCGGTGAAACACGCCGCGCCGCCGGGCCGACAGTCGCGGCTCGGCGGTGGCGGCGTCGATGACCCGGGGGTCGACAAGGTCGTAGCTGTGCCCGTGGACGGTGATCGTCGCATGGTTCTCGGTCAACACGTTGCGCAGCCAATCGACGCCGGTGCCGTACGGGAGGGCACGATGATGCCGTCGCCCACCTTCTCCGCCACCACCGGGGTGGTGTAGCGCCTTCCGGACCTGCGTCCGCGGTGCACGATCGCCGCGGCATACCAGCGCCTGCGGCCGGCCATCAGCAGCATCACCGGGTTGAGCACGTGCCGGTTGAAGCTTCGCACCGCGTCCCGGACTCGCGGGGTGACGTACGTGGGCATGATTCGAGCGTCCCCGGCGCCGCGGCCGGCCGCGAGGGACACCGGGCCAACATCTGAGGGACTTAAGGCACCAAGGTCGCACCCACCCAAGCCTGTGCCGGCACCCGCAAATGCCCGACGGTTCGACTCGACCTGTGGTGTGATCGCAACGGACGCCGATCGGCCAAGTAGGGAGTGGCGATGCACTGGCTCGTCGACAGCCCGTTGCTCACCTTGTTCTTCTGCGTCGGCGTCGGCAGCCTGTTCGGGCGAATCCGGTTCGGGCCGGTGTCGTTCGGACCGGCGGGTGCCCTGTTCGCGGCACTGGCGCTCTCTGCAATCGAACCGGGCATTGCCCTGCCCCCGATCATCACAAGCCTGTCGCTGTGCGTGTTCTGCTACATGGTGGGGATCGCGGCCGGGCCCGCCTTCGTCTCCGCGTTGCGCACGGGTTGGCAGCCGGTGGTGGTGTCGCTGGTGGCGATCGTGGCGATGGCTACCGCCGCGCTCGGCGTAGGAAAGGCATTCGGATTCGACACTGGAACCATCGCCGGGGCGTTCTCGGGGGCCGGCACGGCGACGGCGGCGCTCGGCGCGGTGCAACAGCAACTCGCCGGCGGCGGCGACATACCGCCACAACCCGCCATCGGTTACGCGGTGGCCTACCCGATCTCCGTGCTGCTGACCATCCTGGCGTGTTCGTATCTGATCACCGCGGGTCGGCGCAAGCCCACCGAGGAAGATCGCGCGACGGTCCCTCCCTTCGTGGTGCGCACCCTGGAATTGATCACCGCACCCGGGCTGACCGTGCAGCAGTTCGAAGACCGATACCAGGCGGTGGTGTCGCGGCTGACCCGCAACCGGCGGACCGTGGTCGCGCACGAAGCCGAGGCGTTGGCCGCCGGGGACCTGCTGACCATCACCGCGCGCGAAGACGTCGCCGACCGCCTCGTCGGCGAAGTGGGTCGGCCGGCCGCCGAGGAACCGTGGCTGGACCGCAGCGAGATCGACTTCCGGCGCGTCACGTTGTCCAACCCGAAATTCGTCGGCCGGGAACTGCGCCACCTGCGCATGGAGGAGCGGTTCGACGCCGTCGTCAGCCGGGTCCGCCGCGGTGACGTCGACATCATGGCGACGCCAGACCTGGTGCTGCAGAGCGGCGACCGACTCCGGGTGACGGCCCCGCGCGGACGGCTGGCCGAGATCACCACGCACCTCGGCGATTCCGAACGCACCGCCGGCGACATCAACGCGATCGGTCTCGGCCTGGGCCTGGCCATCGGGCTGATCCTCGCGATCGTCAAGATCCCGCTGCCCGGGGGCGGCGTCCTGGTGCTCGGTACCGCGACCGCTCCGTTGGTGGTAGGCGTCATCCTGGGTGCGATCGGGCGCACCGGGCCGATCATCTGGACGCTGCCCGGCAACGTGGCCAACACGCTGAATCAGTTCTCGCTGCTGGTGTTTCTGGTCGCCGTCGGCACCGGCGCCGGGTCCGGGCTGGTGCAGGCGCTGAGCACCAACGGCCTGCAACTGGTGCTGCTCGGCTTCGCGATCTCCGCCGCGCACGCGCTGGTATGCGTGATCGGTCTGCGCTCGGTGTTGCGTTACGGCACCGCGCGGGCGCTGGGCGGGCTCACCGGATCGCAGCTGAACCCGGCGCCCTACGCCTACGCGATGGGCAAAGTTCCCGACCAACGGGTTGCGGTGGGGTACGCGGTGCTGTTCCCGGTGTCGATGATCGTGAAAGTCTTTCTGGCGCAACTGATGGTCGTCTACTTCTGACCGGACGCCGATCGCCGCGTCGGTGCACGCTGCACCGGGATCTGCGTAGGGCAGGATGGCGTTCGACATGACCGACGACGACACGATCCCGACGCCCAGCCCCACCACCAGTCGGCGGTCCCACATCATCCGGCTGGCGGTGTTCGCCGCGTTCCTGCTCGGGCTGTTCTACCTGGTGGCCGTCCGGCGGGTGATCGACGTCGACGACCTCCGGAACATGGTCAGGGCGACGGGTCCGGCCGCCCCGCTGGCCTACGCGGGGTTGTCCGCGGCGCTGGGCGCGATCTTCGTGCCGGGTCCCGTCCTGGCGGCCGGCAGCGGGTTTCTGTTCGGCCCGATCCTCGGCACGTTCGTGACGTTGTGCGCGACGGTCGGCACCGCGGTGGTCGCCAGTCTGGCCGGCCGGCGGGCCGGGCGGGACAGCGCCCTGGCGCTGCTCGGCTCGGATCGCGCGGAGGCCATCGACGCCCAGATCCAACGGCGCGGGCTGTGGGCCGTCGTCGGCCAGCGGTTCATCCCCGGCGTGTCCGACGCGCTGGCCTCCTATTCGTTCGGCGCATTCGGAGTTCCGTTGTGGCAGATGGCCGTCGGAGCGTTCATCGGGTCGGTGCCGCGGGCGTTCGTGTACACCGCTCTCGGCGCGTCGATCGGCGACCTGTCGGCTCCGTTGGCGTACACCGCGATCGGGGTGTGGTGCGTGACCGCTGTCATCGGAGCGTTCGCCGCGCACCGCGGGTACCGGTCGTGGCGCTCC
>CAYLWH010000046.1:0-5926 GCA_964387245.1 uncultured Mycobacterium sp. | reverse complement strand
GAACTCGCACCGGGTCGGGCTGCGACTGCGGTCGGTGCACGAGCCAGCGGCCGAAGCGCTCGTAGCTGAAAATCGCGAAGACGTAGAAGATCACATCGGCGGCGAACCCGCCGAGGATCCAGCCCCAGACGACGTGACCGAGCAGCACGGGCGTCGCGTAGATCAACGTCGGCCGGACTGCCAGGCTGTCGACGGCCTCGGCGAACCCGAACTCGACGGTAAGGCTGCGCACCGCAAGCAGATTGGCCATTACGGCGCGGGATACGCGGCTGCCGTCGCGCTCCTGGAACGACCAGCGGACCGCGCTGACGGCGGCCGGCTCGTAATAGCCGACCGACGAACCCACCGTCGCCACCATCGCCGCGACGGCCAGCGATCCCGTCAACCAGTAGGCGACGCCTGCGCTGCCGAGTTCGCCGACCCAGCCGGGAAGTTCACACGGCAGGTAGCGCCGGGTCCATTCACCAATCTTGCCCGCCATCGCCGAAGCATCCCGCTGCGGTGGAGGGCGCCCAAGCGTAGTCGGCTACCCGACCGCCACCCGTTGAGTTGGCGCTGAGCGCGACGAACTATTAGCGGCCGCCGACGTCAGCGTGCTGGACTTTCCGGACTCGTCGCCGAATGGTGCCGCGGGGCCGCCGCCGAGGGCGGGTCCAGGCCGACTGCAGCTGCGTGACGTGGGGTGAGGCCTGCAACCGCGCGACAATGGCCAGCCTGGCGACGGTGTGCAACACGTTCGGTCCCCCACGCTCGCGAGTCGCTTGCAGAGGGACCCACGGCCCGAGCACGCGCGTAGTTGGCTACCGGTGTCGCTCAGGGACGCATTTCGTAGGCGCCGTCGTAGGCCCTGACCCGCTCCCAGACGCGACCGAATCGGTCGGCGTCGGCCACCGGTTTGCGGATCGCACCGACCGCCCAGTCCTGTTGCGCCTGCGAGGAGGTCGGCTTACCGTGCAGCGCAACGGCATAGGCGCTGAAGTCACGGATCTGGAAGTCGAAGATCGCATCAAGGATATCTGCGTCGATGTTTCCTCGTTGCCCGGACAGCGCGGCCTGCTCGAGAATCAGCTGACCGTAGACGATCAGTGAGAACAGGTGCCCGACGTTGAGCAGGAAGTCGAGGTCCCGCTGCTGGCCGGCGTCCGGGGCCGCGGTGGTGAGCAGCGTCCGGAAGGCCTGGGCCTGCTCGTAGAACCGCGCGATGTTGGGGATGCCCGAGTGCTGCTCGTAGGTGGCGGTCCAGTCGGCGAAGCGGATCTGGCCGGCGCCGCGGGTGGGTCCCTGGTTCCAGAAGAAGACGTCGTCGGCCGGGTCGTCGCGTACCGGGATGTCCGGATAGTCAAGGGGATTGAGCATGTAGTTCGGCATGAACTTGAGCACCAGGCCCACATTGACGTGCACGGTGCCCTCCAGTCGGGGCAGGCAGCCGATGAGCTGGGCGACCTCACGGAACATTGTGTTCTTCTCGTAGCCCTTGGCGGCGATCACGTCGTGCAGCAACCGCAGAACGGTTTCGGCCTCCATCGTGACCTTGGCCTTGGTCATCGGGTTGAACAACAGGTAGCGCCGGTCCTGCAGACTGGCGCTGCGGAAGTAGTCGACCGCGCGGCGGCTGAACAGCTTCATCGCCACCAGTCGGGCATAGGAGTCGACGAAGTTGGCGCGCACGTGGGAGAAGTCGGTGACCGGGCTGCCGTAGAGAATCCGGTTCTGTGCATGGGTGATCGCCTCGTAAAAGGCGTGCTCGGCCATCCCGATCGAGGCCGAACACAGGTTGAACTTGCCGACGTTGACCGTATTCAGCGCCGCGGCAAACGCTTCCACGCCGGTGTGCAGAATGTCTTCGGTGCGCACCGGGTAGTTCTCCAGGCGGAAGGTGCTCACGTAGATCTGCATGTGCACGACGTTGTCGATCAGGTGGTAGTTCTCGTGCCGGCTGTCGGCGGCGAAAAAGACATAGGAGTCGTTGCCCTCGATGTCACCGCGGCGGCCGAACACCGACACCATGCTCGCCACGTTTCCGTTGCCGATGTAGTACTTCTCCCCGGTGGCGCGGTACAGGATCCCGTCGGCACGGTCCTCGTCACTGGCCGGGGTCAGCACCATGTCGGTGTTGTAGACGTCGGCGCCGTGCTCACGCTCGGACAGCCCGAACGCCATCACCTGTCCGGCCTCGAGGTCGTCGGCGGCCTTGAGCTTGGCGTCCTTGTTCTCGCTCTGCCAGATCGGGCCGAGGCCCAGGATGGTGACCTGTTCGGTGTACCAGTAGGTCAGTCCGTAGAAGCCGAGGATCTCGGCCAGGGCCGCGTTGCGGGCGCCGTCCCAGCGTTTGGCGGGGTTGCCGTCCGCGAATTCCGAGGGCGTCAGGAACGTCGCGAACAGCTTCTCGCGCTTGACGAAGTCGACGAAGGCGGCGGGCCACTGCGCCTTGAGGTCGTCGTCCAGCACGCGTTTCTTGCCCTGACCTTCGAAGAAGTCGATGGTGGCGCGCAGCAGCCGGCGGGTTTCGGCGTCGAACTGCTGCGGGTCGTAAGTGTTCGGGTCGAAGAGGAGGCCGTCGGTCTGAGTCATGGTCCTGTCTTACCGCTGTGGTGCGAGTCTGCCTAGTCTGCCGCGCCGGGTCGGGCCACAGGCAGCCCGGACTGACGGGTGGCGTCGAACATCCGTGTGTCCTAGGTGACAACCGCGATCAGCTCATGCCGCATCGTATTGGCGGATGCCAAGTGGATGGCATCCAAGGTTCGCATCTCGGCAGGCGGCACCGTCCCCGCATGGTCGAGAAGTCGGCACATCCTGAGGCCGCAACTACGCGGTCGCCGACATCAAACTTTCGAGTCTGGCGCGCAGGTGCGGTCGGACGCGCCGCGACCAACCCGGCAACTACGGCCATCGCCGGCCGAATGAAGATTCGTATCTCGCCTAAGGATTGGGCTGCGGGGTATCCACGTTGGCGGCGATCTGGTTCGCAATGTTGACGGCTGAGTCTGCTGGACTTGCACTGCAAGTGTTGACGTCTACGACGACGTTGTTCCTGACGGTCATTGCGCGCCCGCATGCCCAGCCGGCCTCTTGAGCGTTCAGCTGGGTGGAGACCGTGCTCAGCATGCCGTCGGTGTTCGATATGGACGCCACGTCCCACTCGGATCCGGATTGGGTGTGGGTGTAGTGATGGCAGGCCGGCCACAGTTGGGCGGATGCCTCGAAGAACGCCTTGGCTTTCTTCGCAGATGGAAACAACACCACGGCCTGAAGGGCGTAATGAGTGAACTCATCACTCTGCTTCACGGTCTGGTCGCGTTCGTCGGTGAAACCGCTGCCCGCATAGACCTGTGCCTGCGCTGCACCGTCGATCGCAAGACACTCCCTGGGCTCCATCGTGGCGCTGTCGTCCGACATCTGGAACTGGGTTGTCGTGACGACCATGTCGGCCGCACCCATCGCGGCGTTGATCTGTTCCGGGTTGAGCAGAAGATTGGGCAGCGCGAACTTGTCGAGGGGTTTAACGGTCGGCGTCTTTGTTGTCGATGTAATTGAGGATGTAATTGAGGTTTTCTCGGCATCGGGATGCTCGTCGGTAGCGCACCCCGCGAAGACGATGCAGGCGCTGGCAACGGCAAGCGCGGTCGCTATCTGACGCAATTAACCCTCCTTGGGAATCCCCGCCAGAAAGCTTCGGGGATGTCGACCTGCCCTGCCCGAACCCACGCTTGGTCTTGAAGCCCGAGTGTGGCGGCGCTCCCAACCGACCTTGTGCAGGCAATGAGAATACGACCCCCGGTGCGCGATCTGTGCTGCAGCATGCCAGCATTGGTCACATGAGAGCACGCCGCGTTTTGTTCGGCGCTGCTGTTGCAGCGTCGGTTTGCGCCATCCAGACCGGACCGGCACCCTCGACGCAAGCTGCCGAGTGTCCAGACGCAGAGGTGGTCTTCGCCCGCGGCACCACGGAGGCACCGGGTGTCGGCCCCACCGGGGAGGCGTTCGTCGACGCGCTGCGGTCGCGGGTCGGGTCGAAGTCCATCTCGGTTTACGGCGTCGACTACCCCGCGACCACCGACTTCCCGACCGCCGTCGACGGCATTGCCGACGCACGCGCACGTATCCTGGCCACGGCGGCGAGCTGCCCGAAGACGAAAATGGTGCTCGCCGGATTCTCGCAGGGCGCGGCGGTGGCCGGGTTCGTGACCGCCAGCGTCGTGCCCGACGGAATCTCGCCGGCTGACGTTCCCGCGCCGATGCCGCCCGACGTGGCCAACCACGTCGCCGCCGTGGCGCTGTTCGGAAAGCCGTCCACGCGATTCATGCGCGCAATCGACGATCCTCCGGTCACGGTCGGGCCGCTGTATGCGGACAAGACCATCGACCTGTGCGTTGACAACGACCTGGTGTGCGATGCGGACGGGTCGAGTTTCGCCGTACACAACCAATACGCCGAAACCGGCATAGTTGATCAGGGCGCCACCTTCGTGGCGAATCAACTGGCGGCCAGCTGGGCCGCTGATGCTGCGGCGCCCGCCACGCCGGCGACACCTGCGATGCCGTCTCTGCAGGTTCCGCCGCCGGCCGTGTCGCCCGCCGTTCCGGTCGGTCCGGCGGCACCGGTGCCAGCAGCTCCGGCACCGCATCTGGCGGGACTGGGTCCGGCGCCCGGGCCCGCCGCTCCGGTGGCACCGGTCGTTTGAATCATGCGGGCACTGCGGGATGGGCGTCGGTCAGCGACCCCAGGTGGGTGACGTCGAGCAAGGCCGTCGGATTGACTGCTCTCGAGCGGCCGCAACATGAATGAGGTGTCGATCACGAGGACAGCAACGCCAGCCGCGGTTAGCCGTCGGACAACTCGGAGCGTTGCTCGGCACTGAACGCGGGCATTGCGGCGGCTGGGTCAATGAGCTTGTTGCCGCGGTATCTGCGAACGTTGCCGGATGCTGCGGCCCAGGCCTCGCGGGATTTTCCTCTTGCGTAGGTGACGGACTGCTCAGCTTTGACGCCCAGGCCCGCGCCGACCTCCACGGCATCTTGATCAGCACCCATGTAGAGAAACTCCCACCCGCATTGGTCGGTTTGTTGCTCGACAAGGGCTTTGATGTCCGGTCGTCGCCATTCCCTGCTCGCGTTTTCCAGACCGTCGGTCATGATCGCCACGACCACCGTTCCCGGCTTGTCGTCGTCGGGCAACGCGTCGAGCTCGGCGGCGGTGTCGGTGATGAGCTTGCCCATCGAGTCCAGCAGCGCGGTAGAACCACGTGGCGACAGTGCCAGTGGCGGCACTTGGGCGAGTGGAATGCTTTGGTAGACCACCTCGTATTCGACGTCGAACTGTGCCAGGGTCACGACGCACTGGCCGTCGGTGGCGCGCTGTTCGGTGAGGAAGGCCTCGAATCCTCCGACGACATCGGACTTGATCGATTGCATCGATCCGGACCGGTCGAGCAGGAATACGAGGTGACTGAGATTCGGGTTGGCCATGATTGGTCCTTTCGAGAAGGGCTAGGAGGGCTTGGAGTGTCGGCGCGGTTTGAACCGCATCGATTCGGGTGGGGCTGCGGGCGGCAGCGGGGTGCGGGCGTACTTGTCGTAGCGGGCGCGCTTGACATCTTCGGCGGTGACGCGGCCTCCCGTGCTGACGTACGGCGCCAGTCTGGCGGTGTTGGCCAAGCGTGGCCCGACCGCGTTTTCGGTGAGGCCTGCATTCTTTCCAGCTGCTGCGAGCGACATTTCGTCGTCGACCACGGCACGAGCCAGCTGCTCGTCGAGCAGCTCGCCGACCCCCGTCAGAACGAGCCGCAGGTGCTGCAAGGCCTGCGCAGCCGTCTCGGCGGCTTCCGCATGAGCAAGCTGACTGCGAATCTGTTCGTAAGGACTGGACATTGGCCCACTATAGCGCAGAAACTGCGGATACCGCAATAACTGCGGATCGGGTTCGTCG
>CAYLWH010000045.1:0-30771 GCA_964387245.1 uncultured Mycobacterium sp. | reverse complement strand
CGACGAACCTGGGCGAGGCGCTGCGCCGGATCACCGAGGGTGCCGCGATGATCCGTTCCAAGGGCGAGGCCGGCACCGGTGACGTGTCGAATGCCACCACCCACATGCGCAGGATCGGCGGGGAGATCCGCCGGCTGACGTCGCTGTCCGAAGACGAGCTCTATGTGGCCGCCAAGGAACTGCAGGCGCCCTACGAGCTCGTCGTCGAGGTCGCCCGCGCCGGCAAGTTGCCGGTGACGCTGTTCACCGCGGGCGGTATCGCCACGCCCGCCGATGCCGCGATGATGATGCAGCTCGGCGCCGAGGGGGTGTTCGTCGGCTCCGGCATCTTCAAGTCCGGCGACCCGGCATTGCGTGCCGCGGCCATCGTCAAGGCCACCACGTTCCACGATGACCCGGACGTGCTGGCCAAGGTGTCGCGCGGGCTGGGCGAGGCCATGGTCGGGATCAACGTGGAGGACATCGCGGAACCGCACCGACTCGCCACCCGCGGCTGGTGAGTGCGCCCGCGATGAGTCGCCGGCGCGAGGAGCGGCTCGTCTGATGGCGATCGAGAAGATCCTCGATCTCGAACAGCTCGAGGTCAACATCTACCGCGGCGGCGTCTTCAGCCCCGAATCCGGTTTCCTGCAAAGGACTTTCGGCGGCCACGTGGCCGGACAATCGCTGGTGTCGGCGGTCCGTACCGTCGACCCGCGCTTCGCGGTGCACTCGCTGCACGGCTACTTTCTGCGGCCGGGCGATGCGCGTGCGCCGTCGGTCTACCTGGTCGAGCGCATCCGGGACGGCGGCTCGTTCTGTACCCGGCGGGTCAGTGCCATCCAGCACGGGCAGACCATCTTCAGCATGTCGGCGTCGTTCCAGGCCGACCAGAGCGGCATCGAACACCAGGACGTCATGCCGGTGGCGCCGCTGCCCGACGACCTGCCCGGCTTCCGGTCCGGCGGCGCTTTCGACAGCGCCGGTTTCGCCCAGTTCGCCGAGTGGGACGTGCGGATCGTCCCGCGCGACCGGCTGCACCTGCGCCCGGACAAGGCGTCGCAGCAGCAGGTGTGGTTCAGGCACCGCGACCCGCTGCCCGACGACCATGTGCTGCACATCTGCGCGCTGGTCTACATGAGCGACCTGACCCTGCTCGGTTCGGCCCAGGTGAACCACGCCGAGGAGCGCAAACACCTGATGGTGGCCTCGCTGGACCACGCGATGTGGTTCATGCGGCCGTTCCGGGCCGACGAGTGGCTGCTCTACGACCAGTCCTCGCCGTCGGCGTGCGGGGGGCGGTCGTTGACGCAGGGCAAGATCTTCAACCGCGACGGCGAAATGGTGGCGGCCGTCATGCAGGAGGGCCTGACCCGCTACCAGCGGGACTATCAGGCCCGCTCGTGACCCGCCCGCGCGTCGGGGTGCTGGCACTGCAGGGTGATACCCGCGAGCACCTGGCGGCGCTGCGCCAGGCCGGTGCCGACGCCGTGCCGGTGCGGCGCTGTTCGGAGCTGGATTCGGTTGACGGACTGGTGATTCCGGGCGGCGAGTCGACCGCGATCAGCCACCTGCTGCGGGTGTTCGAGCTGCTGGAACCGCTGCGCTCACGGCTTATCGGGGGGCTGCCGGTCTACGGGTCGTGTGCCGGGATGATCCTGCTGGCCACCGAGATCCTCGACGCCGGAGCCGCCGGGCGCCGGGCGGAGGCGCTCGGCGCCATCGATATGACGGTGCGGCGCAACGCTTTCGGCCGCCAGGTCGACTCGTTCGAGGAGGATCTGGCGTTCGCCGGGCTCGACGGACCGGTACATGCGGTTTTCATCCGGGCGCCGTGGGTCGAGCGGGTCGGCCCGGACGTCGAGGTGCTGGCGACGGCGGCCGGTCACCCCGTCGCGGTCCGGCAGGGAAGCGCGCTGGCGACGGCCTTTCACCCGGAAGTGACCGGCGACCGCCGCATCCACCAGCTGTTCGTGCGGCGATTTGTGGAGTCCCACCGGCGGTGAGCGCCGTGTGAGCGCCGGTCGGACTCCACAAGTCGCCAAGTAGACTCGGCAACCGGACTTCGCGATAGTGAAAGAGGTAGTTCCTGCATGAGCGGCCATTCCAAGTGGGCCACCACCAAGCACCAGAAGGCCGTCAAAGACGCGCGCCGCGGCAAGGAGTTCGCCCGCCTGATCAAGAACATCGAGGTCGCGGCGCGAACCGGTGGCGGCGACCCCGCGGGAAACCCGACACTCTACGACGCCATCCAGAAGGCGAAGAAGACCTCGGTGCCCAACGACAACATCGAGCGCGCCCGCAAACGCGGCGCCGGTGAGGAGGCCGGCGGCGCCGACTGGCAGCCCATCACCTATGAGGGCTACGGCCCCAACGGCGTGGCCGTGCTCATCGAGTGCCTGACCGACAACCGCAACCGCGCCGCCGGTGAGGTGCGTGTCGCGATGACACGCAACGGCGGCAATATGGCCGACCCGGGTTCGGTGTCCTACCTGTTCGCCCGCAAGGGTGTGGTGACGCTGGAGAAGAACGGCCTGACCGAGGACGACGTGCTGCTTGCCGTGCTCGATGCCGGGGCCGAGGAGGTCAACGACCTCGACGACGCCTTCGAGGTGATCTGCGAGCCCACCGACCTGGTCGCGGTGCGCACCGCGCTGCAGGACGCCGGCATCGACTACGACTCCGCCGAGGCCCGGTTCCAGCCGTCGGTCACCGTGCCGGTGGACCTCGACGGCGCGCGCAAGGTGCTCAGGCTGGTCGACGCGCTGGAGGACAGCGACGACGTGCAGGACGTCTACACCAACATCGACATCCCCGACGACGTCGCCGCGGCGCTGGACGCCGAGTAGACCGAAACCTTCTTTCCGCGCCGAGCGGCCGTTCTGTAACGCCACGCCTTCGTCCCTTGACATACAACCATATGGTTGTATATTAGGGGATGTGGCCGACGCCGACGCCGACGAGGACCGGGCCGACGCCTTGTTCCACGCGCTCTCCGACCGCACGCGACGCGACATCATGCGGCGGGTGCTGGCCGGTGAGCATTCGGTCTCGGCGCTGGCGGCGAACTACGACATGAGTTTCGCCGCGGTGCAAAAACACGTCGCCGTGCTCGAACGGGCTGGCCTGATCACCAAAAGGCGCAGTGGCCGTGAGCAACTCACAACCGGTGACGTCGAAGCAGTACGCGCGGTGTCGTCCATGCTGGCCGAACTCGAGCTGGTCTGGCGGGGCCGCATCGCCCGGATCGACGAACTCCTCGCCACCGGGGAACCACAATTGGAGGACTGAACATGCCCGTTACCAACGTCATTCACGACGTCGACGCCCGCACCCTGATCATCACCGCTGAGTTCGCCGCCCCGAAGGAGCGGGTCTGGCAGGTCTACGCCGATCCCCGTCAGCTCGAAAAGGTCTGGGGCCCACCGGAATGCCCCGCGACTGTCGTCGACCACAGCCTTACCCCCGGTGGTCGTGTCACCTACTACATGACCGGTTCCGAGGGGGAGAAGTACCCGGGCTACTGGGAGATCGTCGAGGTCGACGAGCCCAACGGCTTCTCGTTCAAGGATGGCTTCGCCGATGAGGAATTCAATCCGGTTGCTGCCCTCCCCGTTTCGACCAATGTGTACTCGTTCACCGAATCCGAGGGCCGGACCATGGCGACCTACGTGAGCACCTACGAGACGGCCGAGGGGCTGCAGCAGGTCCTCGACATGGGCGTCGTCGAGGGAGCGACCGGGGCGATCAACCAGATCGACGGCCTGCTCGCGGGCGGTTAGCCCGATCGCCGCCGACCTCGATTGCGCCGGCCACCACGCTGATTCAGACGCTCGTCGACCGCCACCGATCGGGCGGTGTGTCTCTACCGCGGACTGTCGCCGCGGCGCGCTAGAGTTTGTCGAACACATGTTCTGATTGCGAGGAGTTCGGGTGCGTGTCATGGGTGTCGACCCCGGGTTGACGCGCTGCGGGCTGTCGGTCATCGAGAGCGGCGGCGGCCGGCACGTCATCGCCCTCGATGTCGACGTGGTGCGCACCGCCGCCGACGAGTCGCTGGCCAAGCGGCTGCTCGCCATCAGCGACACCGTCGAGCACTGGATGGACACCCACCGCCCCGACGTCATCGCGATCGAGCGGGTGTTCTCCAACCAGAACGCAAACACCGCGATGGGCACCGCGCAGGCCGGCGGGGTCATCGCCCTGGCCGCCGCACGCCGGGACATCGACGTGCACTTCCACACGCCCAGCGAAGTGAAGGCCGCGGTCACCGGCAACGGTCGTGCCGACAAGGCGCAGGTCACCACGATGGTTACTAAAATCCTTGCGCTGCAACAGAAACCGACACCCGCCGACGCCGCCGATGCGCTGGCGCTGGCCATCTGCCACTGCTGGCGCGCGCCGATGATCGCCCGGATGGCGCAAGCCGAGGCGATGGCGGCCGAACAGCGCCGCAAGTACCGGGCCACCCTCAAGGCGGCGCGGGCATGATCGCGTCGGTGCGCGGTGAGGTCGTCGACATCGCCCTGGACCATGCCGTCGTCGAGGCCGCCGGCGTGGGCTACAAGGTGATGTGCACCCCGTCCACCCTGGCCGCCCTGCGCCGGGGCACCGAGACCCGCCTGATCACCGCGATGATCGTGCGGGAGGACTCGCAGACGCTGTACGGCTTCGCCGACGCCGCCGCCCGGGACCTGTTCAGCACGCTGCTCGGGGTGACCGGCGTCGGACCCAAGATCGCGCTGGCCACCCTGGCGGTCTACGACGCTCCCACCCTGCGGCAGGCGCTTGCCGACGGCGACGTCACCGCGCTGACCCGGGTGCCCGGCATCGGCAAGCGCGGCGCCGAGCGAATGGTGCTCGAACTGCGCGACCGGATCGGCGCTTCCCCGGCGACCGGCGGGGTGGCCGCGGTCGCCGGCCATGCGGCGCGCGGCCCGGTCGTGGAAGCCCTTGTCGGCCTTGGCTTTGCGGCCAAGCAGGCCGAGGAGGCAACCGACAAGGTGCTGGCCGGGGATCCCGACGCCACCACCTCCGGTGCCCTGCGGGCGGCGCTGAACCTCTTGGGTAAGAACAAATGAGCCGGTTCGACGATGAGGCAGCGGAGGCCGAGGACCGTGAGGTGTCGGCGGCGCTGACGGTCGGCGAAGGCGACGTCGACGCCAGCCTGCGACCGCGTTCGCTGCGGGAGTTCATCGGCCAGCCGCGGGTCCGTGAACAACTCCAGCTCGTGCTGGAAGGCGCCAAGAACCGGGGCAGCACACCCGATCACATCCTGCTGTCGGGGCCGCCCGGGTTGGGCAAGACGTCGCTGGCGATGATCATCGCCGCCGAACTGAGCTCGTCGCTGCGGGTCACCTCGGGCCCGGCACTCGAACGCGCCGGCGATCTGGCCGCCATGCTGTCCAACCTGGTCGAGGGCGACGTGCTGTTCATCGATGAGATCCACCGCATCGCCCGGCCCGCCGAGGAGATGCTCTACCTGGCGATGGAGGACTTCCGGGTCGACGTGGTCGTCGGCAAGGGACCCGGCGCCACGTCCATCCCGCTGGAGGTCGCGCCGTTCACCCTGGTCGGTGCCACCACCCGGTCCGGGGCGCTGACCGGGCCGTTGCGAGACCGGTTCGGTTTCACCGCGCACATGGACTTCTACGAGCCCGCCGAACTGGAGTTGGTGCTGTCGCGTTCGGCCGGCATCCTGGGCATCGAGCTCGGCGGCGAGGCCGGCGCGGAGATCGCCCGCCGGTCCCGCGGCACACCGCGCATCGCCAACCGGCTGCTGCGACGGGTCCGCGACTACGCCGAGGTCCGCGCCGACGGCGTCATCACCCGCGACATCGCCAAGGCCGCCCTGGAGGTCTACGACGTCGACGAGCTGGGACTGGACCGCCTCGACCGGGCCGTGCTGTCGGCGCTGACCCGTAGCTTCGGGGGTGGTCCGGTCGGGGTGTCGACGCTGGCCGTCGCCGTGGGGGAGGAGGCCGCCACGGTGGAGGAGGTGTGCGAACCTTTCCTGGTGCGCGCGGGCATGATCGCGCGCACCCCGCGCGGCCGGGTCGCCACCGCGCAGGCGTGGACGCACCTCGGCCTGACCCCACCGCCGCGAGCGGTCGGGCTGGGCCAGCAAGGACTGTTCGAATGATCACTTCTGCACTGCGGCCCGCGCTGGCTGCGCTGGCCGCGCTCACCCTCGGGTTGATCGGGTGCACGCAGTCCACGGCGGAACCCGCGGCCGCCGAAACCGCCACCGAAACCGCCGCGAGCGCGCCGGAGGCCGCGCCCGAACCTGCACCCGCGCCCGCCGCACCCGAGGGCGCCCAGCCGCGGCTGGCGCCGGACCCCGCACAACTGGCCGATGACCTGGTCGCCGATGAGCGGGCGTTGCGCGACCCGTCGACACCGGAGGCCGCGCGTGGTGCGGCGGCGCGCCGTCAGCAAGTGGCCTACCGCGCCATCGGTCGTCACCCCGAATGGGATGCCGTCATCCGGCCGCGCGTCCCGGCAGAGCTGGTCGAGGTATACGACCGCAACGTCGATGCGCGTCGTCAACTGGCCGCCATGGCGCCGGTGCGCGACACCGTGCCCGCGTGGCGCATCCAGGCACCGGCCCCGGCCGACGAGTTGCTGGGTTACTACCACGAGGCGGATGCGGCGTTCGGTGTCGGATGGAACTACCTGGCCGCGATCAACCTCATCGAGACGGCTCTGGGCAGAATCGACGGGGTCAGCACCGCCGGGGCGCAGGGTCCCATGCAGTTCCTGCCCGCGACCTTCGCCGCCTACGGCGACGGTGGCGACATCCATGCGCCCCGCGATGCCATCATGGCGGCCGCCCGCATGCTGGCCGCGAATAGCTTCGCCGCGGACCGTGATCACGCGATCTACCAGTACAACCATGCCGACGCGTACGTCCGAGCGGTCAACGACTACGCGGCGGTGCTCGCCGCAGACCCGGCAGCCTGGGCCGGCTACTACGGGTGGGACGTCTACTACAAGACCACCGCCGGCGACGTGCTGCTGCCGATCGGTTACGCGGCGACGGCACCGATTCCGGTGGCCGAGTATCTGGCGGCCCACCCGCAGTAGAGCGCCGAGAGTTGGGTTGTTTGCGGCCTTGCTCGTATAACGCGTACAACAACGCAACTCTGGGCGCAGTGGCCAGCGGCAGGGAGCCTACAGATCGGCCATGATCGACGTCAGCACGTCGAGTCCCTCGTCGAGCAATTCGTCGCTGATCGTCAGCGGGGGCAGGAACCGCAGGATGTTGCCGTAGGTGCCGCAGGTCAGAACGATGACCCCGGCGGTATGGCAGCCGGCGGCCAGCTTCTTGGTCAGGTCGGGATCGGGATCGGCGGTGCCCGACTTCACCAGTTCCATGGCAATCATCGCGCCGCGACCACGCACGTCACCGATCCGGTCGTCGTCGGCCTGCAATCGGCCGAGCCGGTTTTTCATCAGTGTCTCGATTTGCTGCGCCCGTTGGATCAGGTTGGTGGTCTCGATGGTCTCCATGGTGGCCAGTGCAGCGGCGCATGCCACCGGGTTGCCGCCGTAGGTTCCGCCGAGGCCGGACACGTGCGGGGCGTCCATGATCTCGGCGCGGCCGGTGACCGCCGACAGCGGCAGACCGCCCGCGATGCCCTTGGCGGTGCAGATCAGGTCGGGTTCGATGCCCTCGTGCTCGCAGGCGAACATCGCTCCGGTACGGGCGAATCCGGTCTGCACCTCGTCGGCGATGAACACCACTTTGTTGTCGCGGCACCACTCCAGCAGGGTCGGCAGGAACCCCGGTGCGGGCACGATGAAACCGCCCTCGCCCTGAATCGGCTCGATGATGATGGCGGCCAGGTTGACGGCGCCGATCTGCTTGTCGATAACACTCAGCGCCCGTTCGGCGGCCAGCTCGCCGTTGGTGCCCGTCTCCTTGTCGATGAGCCCATCGCGGTACGGGTAGGACAGCGGAGCGCGGTAGATCTCCGGGGCGAAGGGGCCGAAACCGCTCTTGTACGGCATGGATTTCGCAGTCAGCCCCATGGTCAGGTTGGTCCGGCCGTGGTAGGCGTGGTCGAACGCGACGACGGCCGTCTTCTTGGTGTAGGAACGGGCAATCTTGACCGCGTTCTCTACCGCCTCGGCGCCGGAGTTGAACAGCACCGAGCGCTTCCGCCCGGAGCCGGGCGTGAGCCGGTTGAGGTGTTCGCAGACCGCCACGTACTCCTCGTACGGGGTGACCATGAAGCAGGTGTGGGTGAATTCGGCGACCTGTGCGCGCACCGCCTCGACGACGAGAGGGGACGCGTTGCCGATCGTGGTGACCGCGATGCCCGAACCCAGGTCGATGAGCCGGTTGCCGTCAACGTCCTCGAGGATGCCGCCGCCGGCGCGGGCGCAGTACACCGGCATGGTGGTGCCTATGCCGTGCGAGACGGCGGCCGTCTTCCGCTCGGCGAGTTCGATCGATCGGGGGCCGGGAATCGCGGTGGTGAGCAGGCGGCTCTGTTCCAGATCAGTCACGGGTCGAGCGTAGTCCGCGTACCCCGGGCCACGACTGGACATTGCCGAGTCACGCACCGCGCCGGTCGTGCGCAGTGCCTCGGACACTTCCATGGAGACCGTCATCAGCGGGTGCGCGGCCGCCGGCAATCTCCGGCAGGGGGCGGCGGCGATCGACGCGTCGGCGCGCAATGGCACACTGGTGAGCTGTGTGGCGTCGTGACCTGCCGGTCCGGTGCCCGTACCCCTGCCAATCCGCTGATGCCGGACAGACACGAAGGACCTGGCCACCATGGAGCTCACTTTCCTGCCCCTGCTTCTCGTCCTGGGCGCGTTCATGTTCTTCGCGTCACGTCGGCAACGTAAAGCCATGCAGGCCACCATCGAACTGCACGAGTCGTTGCGCGTCGGCGACCGGATTCACACCACTTCCGGCCTTGAGGCCGTCATCGCGGGTATCACCGACGACAGCGTCGACCTCGAGATCGCACCCGGCGTCGTCACCCGGTGGATGAAGCTCGCGGTGCGCGGCCGAATCGAACCGGACGACGCGACCGACGGCGCCCCGATCGAGGCCACCGATTCGGGCGGGGCCATTGAGATCACCGACACCACGGGGACGTTCGGCACCAGCGGGACGGCCGACGGAGACATCTCGCACCCCGATCGACGGTGAGGCGGAGCGAGACTTCCAGAACGGGCACGTAACCTTTCCGCGTGCGCGGCGAACGATCGCCGGCGCGGTCTGAGACCTTTCGAGGAGACACGACAACGTGGCATCGCCTGCGGCGCCGGTGCATCCGTACCGATACCTGACGCTGTTCCTTGCTCTACTGATCGGCGCGTATCTGCTGGTCTTCCTGACCGGCGACAAACACGCCGGGCCGAAACTCGGCATCGACCTGCAGGGCGGTACCCGGGTAACCCTGACGGCCCGCACTCCCGACGGTTCGGCGCCCACCCGCGATTCGCTGCTGCAGGCAAAGGACATCATCAGCTCCCGCGTCGACGGGCTCGGCGTGTCCGGATCGGAGGTCGTCATCGACGGCGACAATCTGGTCATCACGGTGCCCGGTAACGACGGCAACGAGGCGCGCAACCTCGGACAGACCGCCCGGCTGTATGTCCGGCCGGTGATCCACGCCATGCCCGCCCGGCAGCCCGCGCCGCCGAACGGGCAGCCCGCGCCACCCGGTCAGGCGCCCGCGCCGCCCGGTCAGGCCCCCACGCCACCCGGTCAGGCGCCCCCGCGGGGTGCACCGGCCCCCCCGCCCGCACCCGCCCCGCCCGCACCGGCAGCGCCGGCGACCAAGCCGACCGCGCAGCCGCGCCCGTTCCCGCAAGAGCCCACCCCGCCGGCTCCTCCCGGCCCGGCTCCGGCCCCGCAACCCGCGCCATCGGTGGGGCCCGCGCCCGGCAAACCGGCACCGGCCCCCCCCAAACCGCCGGATCCGCGCAAGGATCTCGCCGAACGCATCTCGTTCGAGAAGAAGCTGCGGCAGAGCGATAACCAGAACATCCAGATCTTGGCGCTGCAGTACCAGGCCGGGCGGTGCGGCGACGAGGACGTGCTCGCGGGGAACGACGACCCGAATCTGCCGTTGGTGACCTGCTCGACGGATCACCAGACCGTGTACCTGCTCGACAAGTCGATCATCAGTGGCGAGCAGATCGACAACGCGTCGTCGGGCTTCGACCAGCAGAGCGCGCAGTACATCGTCGACCTGCAGTTCAAGGGCGATGCCGCTGACACCTGGGCCAATTTCACCGCCGAGAACATCGGCACCCAGACGGCGTTCACGCTGGACTCGCAGGTGGTCAGCGCGCCCGCCATCCGGGAGGCCATCCCAGGTGGCCGCACCCAGATCACCGGCCAGTTCACCGTCGACTCCGCGCGTGAGCTGGCCAACGTCCTCAAATACGGCTCGCTGCCGCTGTCGTTCGAATCCTCGGAAGCAGAAACCGTTTCGGCCACCCTGGGATTGACCTCGCTGCGGGCCGGCCTGATCGCCGGCGCCGTTGGCCTGGCGCTGGTGCTGGTGTACTCGCTGCTGTATTACCGGATGCTGGGTCTGCTGGTGGCGTTGTCGCTGGTGGCCTCCGGGGCGATGGTCTACGCGATCCTGGTGCTGCTCGGCAGGTACATCGGATACACGCTCGACCTCGCCGGCATCGCGGGCCTGATCATCGGTATCGGCATGACCGCGGACTCGTTCGTGGTGTTCTTCGAGCGCATCAAGGACGAGATGCGCGAAGGCCGGTCGTTCCGCTCCGCGGTGCCGCGCGGCTGGGCACGTGCCCGCAAGACGATCCTGTCCGGCAACGCCGTGAGCTTCATCGCCGCGCTGGTGCTGTATCTGCTGGCGGTAGGGCAGGTCAAGGGCTTCGCGTTCACCCTCGGCCTGACCACGATCCTCGACGTGGTGGTGGTGTTCCTGATCACCTGGCCGCTGGTCTACCTGGCCAGCAAGACCTCCCTGCTGGCCAAACCGGCGCTCAACGGTCTCGGGGCCGTACAGCAGATCGCCCGGGAGCGCCGTGTCGCCGCACATTCGACCGGACGGGGATAGCCGATGGCCGACACCAACGAGAACAGCACCGAGTCCACCGAGCTCGTCGAGTCGGCCGGCCGGGAGTTCGACGGCATGACCGACGCCGCCGCGTCCGGCGTCGCGGTCCTGCCGCAGCACGGCTTCTTCACCCGGCTCTACACCGGAACCGGCGCGTTCGAGGTCGTCGGCCGGCGCAAGCTGTGGTTCGCCATCAGCGGACTGATCCTGCTGATCGCCATCGGGAGCATGCTGATCCGCGGATTCACCTTCGGCATCGACTTCGAAGGCGGCACCAAGGTGTCGATGCCGGTGAGCGGCGCCACGACCGAGCAGGTGGAGGAGGTGTTCCACAACGCACTGGGCAAGACCACCGAGTCGGTGATCATCGTCGGCAGCGGCGACTCGGCCACCGTGCAGATCCGCGCCGAGACGTTGACGAACGAAGAGACCGCCACGCTGCGCAACGCGCTGTTCGACAGGTTCCAGCCGAAGGGCTCCGACGGCCAGCCCAGTCCGCAGGCGGTCAGCGACTCCGCGGTCTCGGAGACCTGGGGCGGACAGATCACCAAGAAAGCGCTCATCGCCCTGGTGGTGTTCGTGGTGATCGTCAGCGCCTACATCACGGTGCGTTACGAGCGCTACATGGCGATCGCGGCGATGGCGACCATGTTCTTCGACCTGATCGTCACCGCCGGCATCTACTCCCTGGTGGGGTTCGAAGTCACCCCGGCGACCGTCATCGGCCTGCTGACCATCCTCGGCTTCTCGCTCTACGACACCGTCATCGTCTTCGACAAGGTCGAGGAGAACACACAGGGCTTCGAACACACCACCCGGCGGACGTTCGCCGAACAGGCCAACCTGGCCATCAACCAGACGTTCATGCGGTCCATCAACACCAGCCTGATCTCGGTACTGCCGGTGCTCGCGCTGATCGTCGTCGCGGTCTGGCTGCTCGGCGTCGGCACTCTGAAGGACCTCGCGCTGGTCCAGTTGGTCGGCATCATCGTCGGTACCTACTCGTCGATCTTCTTCGCCACACCGCTGCTGGTGACGTTGCGTGAGCGCACCGAGTTGGTCCGGACCCACACCCGGCGGGTGGTCAACCGGCGCGCGCGCTCAGCCGGCGCGACGGCCACCGACGCAGTGGACGACGGCCACTCCGAAGGCGTCGGTGTCAACGCCGGAACCAGCGCGGCGGTGGCGGCGCCCAGCACGCCCGTGCCGGGTGCGCGGCCGACGCGGCCGAGTGCCAGCCGCACCGGTCGTCCGACAGGCAAACCAAGCAGCCGACGGGGATAGCCGGATGCGTGTCGGATGCAGACGCCGGATGGCCGGCGCACTGGGCGCGGTCGCACTGCTCGCGGGAGCGCCGGCGCTGGTGTCCTGTGGGCGCAGCGCCGATCACATCGACTACGCGGTCGACGGACCGCTGATCAGCTACAACACCAACACCGTTCGGGGTGCGGCATCCAGCGGCCCGCAGGCGTTCGGGCGGGTGCTCACCGGCTTCGGCTACCACGGCCCGGACGGTCAGGTGGTCAGCGACCGCGACTTCGGCTCGATCGAAGTGGTGGGGCGCGAACCGCTGGTGCTGGACTATCGGATCGCCGACAACGCGGTGTACTCCGACGGCAAACCCGTCACCTGCGACGACCTGGTGCTGACCTGGGCGGCCCAGTCGGGGCGGTATCCGGATTTCGACGCCGCCAGCCGGGCCGGCTACCTCGACATCGCCACCGTCGACTGCCAGCCGGGTCAGAAGACGGCGCGGGTGTCCTTCGCGCCGGGCCGCGCCCCGGTCGACTATGCCCAGTTGTTCACCGCCACATCGTTGATGCCGTCGCATGTGATCGCCGACGAACTGGGGCTCGGCGACGGCGGGGTCACCACCGCGCTGCAGCAGAATGACCCGCAGAAGGTGCCGCAGATCGCTGAGGTGTGGAACACCGGGTGGGATCTGCGACCCGGGATCGACGCGAAGCGCTTCCCCTCGTCGGGGCCGTACAAGATCGGCTCCGTCGCCGCGGACGGAGCGGTCCAGCTCATCGCCAACGACCGGTGGTGGGGCGCCAAGCCGGTGACCGACCGGGTGACGGTCTGGCCGCGCGGGATCGACGTCCAGGACCGCGTCAACAACGGCACCTTGGACGTGGTCGACATCGCGGCCGGATCGTCGGGAACCCTCACCACCCCCGACGACTGGGAGCGCGTCGACAGCGCCTCCGGTGGCATCGAACAACTGATCTTCGCGCCGCAGGGCCCGCTGGCCGCCCCGCCGGCCCGCCGCGCGGTCGCACTGTGCACCCCGCGGGATCTGATCGCGCAGAACGCCGAGATCCCGATCTCCGATTCGCGGCTGAATCCGGCGTCGGACAACGCGATGAGCCAGGCCGAAGTCGCGGCCGAAGGTGGCCAGTTCGGGGTGTCCAACCCCGATGGTGCACGCGCGGCCCTGGGCAACCAGCCCTTGGTGGTCCGGATCGGCTACCAGTCACCCAACCCCCGGCGGGCCGCCACCGTCGGAGCCATCGCCAAAGCGTGCGCGCCGGCCGGCATCACGGTGCAGGACACCGCCTCGGAAACCACCGGCCCGCAGACACTGCGGGACGGTGAGGTCGACGTGTTGATTGCCGCCACCGGCGGCGCCACCGGCGGCGGTTCGACGGGATCCTCGACGATGGACGCCTACTCATTGTTCACCGGCAACGGCAACAACCTGCCGGCGTACGCCAACGGTCAGATCGACGACATCATCGGTGCCCTGGCGGTCACCGTCGACCCGAAGGAGCAGGCCAGGCTGCTCTCCGACGGCGCCCCGGTGCTGTGGGCTGACATGCCGACCCTGCCGCTCCACCGTCAGCAGCGCACACTGCTGACTTCGAAGAAGATGTCGGCAGTGAGCAGTAACCCGACCCGTTGGGGTGCGGGCTGGAACATGGACCGCTGGAACCTGGGGAACTGAAGAGCTGAATGACCGACATCTCGGACCTGATCGCATCGCTGACCCGTGAAGTGCCCGACTTCCCGGAACAGGGCGTGCAGTTCAAGGATCTGACGCCACTGCTCGCCGACCGCCGTGGGCTCAACGCGGTCACCGAGGCGCTGGCCGAGGTCGCCGCCGGGGCCGACCTGGTCGCCGGCATCGACGCACGGGGGTTCCTGCTCGGTGCGGCCGTGGCGACCAGGCTCGGTACCGGTGTGCTCGCCATCCGCAAGGGCGGCAAACTCCCGCTGCCGGTGCGGCGGCAGGAATACGCGCTGGAGTACGGCAACGCGGTGCTCGAGATCCCCGCCGAGGGCATCGATCTGGCCGGCCTGCGCATCGTCATCATCGACGACGTGCTGGCCACCGGAGGCACCATGGCGGCGGCTCGCAGGCTGTTGATCGACGGCGGAGCCGATGTCACCACCGGTGCGGTGGTGTTGGAGTTGACCGAACTCGGCGGTCGCGATCGGATTTCGCCGCTGCCGGTGACCAGTTTGCGCGCCATTTGAGCCGGCGATCAGAGTTACCCTGGGGATTCCAAGGCTTCAGACCATCGGGAGGTGACGGGCGTGGCTGACGAGCAGGGCACGACAGCGGCCGTCCAGAACAGCCCGACGGACCCGGGGCCGGAGCCGGCGGCGCCCGAATCGGCAGCCGAGCAGTCGGTCGCGAAGAACTCCACCAGCGCCTCGCGGCGGGTGCGGGCCCGGCTGGCCCGCAGGATGACGGCGCAGCGCGGGACCCTGAACCCCGTTCTGGAACCGCTCGTCGCTGTGCACCGCGAGATCTACCCCAAGGCCGATCTGGCCCTGCTGCAGCGGGCCTACGCGGTGGCAGAGGAACGGCACGCCACCCAGCTGCGCCACTCCGGTGATCCGTACATCACCCATCCGCTGGCAGTGGCCAACATCCTGGCGGAACTCGGCATGGACACCACCACGCTGGTGGCCGCGCTGCTGCACGACACCGTCGAGGACACCGGGTACACGCTGGAAGCGCTGACCGCCGAGTTCGGCGAGGAAGTCGGCCATCTCGTCGACGGCGTCACCAAGCTGGACAAGGTGGTGCTCGGCCCCGCCGCCGAGGGCGAGACCATCCGCAAGATGGTCATCGCGATGGCCCGCGATCCGCGGGTGCTGGTGATCAAGGTCGCCGACCGGCTGCACAACATGCGAACCATGCGGTTCCTGCCACCGGAGAAGCAGGCGCGCAAGGCCCGTGAAACGCTGGAAGTCATTGCCCCGCTTGCGCACCGGCTGGGTATGGCCACGGTCAAGTGGGAGCTCGAAGATCTGTCGTTCGCGATCCTGCATCCGAAGAAGTACGAGGAGATCGTCCGGTTGGTCGCCGATCGGGCGCCGTCTCGCGACACCTATCTGGCCAAGGTGCGGGCGGAGATCGTCTCGACCTTGACCGCTTCGCGGATCACCGCCGTGGTGGAGGGCCGGCCCAAGCACTACTGGTCGATCTACCAGAAGATGATCATCAAGGGCCGCGACTTCGACGATATCCACGACCTGGTCGGGGTGCGGATCCTGTGCGACGAGATCCGGGATTGTTACGCGGCTGTCGGCGTCGTCCACTCGCTGTGGCAGCCGATGGCCGGACGGTTCAAGGACTACATCGCCCAGCCCCGGTTCGGGGTGTACCAGTCACTGCACACCACCGTGGTGGGACCGGATGGCAAGCCGCTGGAGGTGCAGATCCGCACCCGCGACATGCACCGCACCGCCGAGTACGGCATCGCGGCGCACTGGCGCTACAAGGAGGGCAAGGGCCGCGCGTCGGTCGGTAGTAACGCTGCCGAGATCGACGACATGGCCTGGATGCGTCAGCTGCTGGACTGGCAGCGGGAGGCGGCCGATCCCGGCGAGTTCCTGGAATCGCTGCGCTACGACCTTGCGGTGGCCGAGATCTTCGTGTTCACCCCGAAGGGCGATGTGATCACCCTGCCCGCCGGATCCACGCCGGTCGACTTCGCCTATGCGGTGCACACCGAGGTCGGCCACCGCTGTATCGGCGCCCGGGTCAACGGCCGGCTGGTGGCGCTCGAGCGCAAGCTCGAGAACGGCGAAGTGGTCGAGGTATTCACCTCCAAGGCCCCCAACGCGGGCCCGTCGCGCGACTGGCAGACCTTCGTGGTGTCGCCGCGCGCCAAGGCAAAGATCCGGCAGTGGTTCGCCAAGGAGCGCCGCGAGGAGGCCCTGGAGGCCGGTAAGGACGCCATCGCCCGTGAGGTACGCCGGGGCGGACTCCCGTTGCAGCGCCTGATGAGTGCGGATTCGATGACCGCCCTGGCGCGCGAACTGCGCTACCACGATGTGTCCGCGCTGTATACCGCGGTCGGCGAGGGGCACATCTCCGCGCGCCACGTGGTGCAGCGGTTGATCGCGCAGCTCGGCGGAGCCGACGACGCCGAGGATGAGATCGCCGAGCGCTCGACGCCATCGAATATCCCTGTGCGGCAACGTAACAACGAAGACGTCGGGGTGGCCGTCCCGGGTGCGCCGGGGATCCTGACCAAGCTGGCCAAGTGCTGCACCCCGGTGCCCGGGGACGCCATCATGGGCTTCGTCACCCGCGGCGGCGGCGTGAGTGTGCACCGCACGGACTGCACGAACGCGGCGTCGCTGCAGGAGCAGTCCGAGCGCATCATCGAGGTCAAATGGGCGCCGTCGGCATCGTCGGTGTTCCTGGTGGCCATCCAGGTCGAGGCGCTGGACCGGCACCGCCTGCTCTCCGACGTCACCCGGGTGCTGGCCGACGAGAAGGTCAACATCCTGTCGGCGCAGGTGACCACCTCCGACGACCGCGTCGCGGTGAGCCGCTTCACCTTCGAGATGGGCGATCCGAAACACCTCGGCCACGTGCTCAACGTGGTGCGCAACGTCGAGGGCGTCTACGACGTTTATCGGGTGACCTCGGCCGCTTAGCCCGCCTAACTCTGGCGAGCAGACACAAAATCCCCTGTTGCGGGGTCGATCTGGGTGATTGTGCGTCTGCTCGCCACGGGTGCCGCTGCAGGTCAGTCCAGGGCGATGGACTTCACCCGGACGTCGACCGCGGGTGCGCCGTCCTCGCCGCCGCCCTGCACGCCGGCCGCGGCTATCTTGTCCAGGGTGGCCAGCCCGGTCTCGTCGATGACGCCGAATACCGTGTACTGCGGCGGCAGCTGCGAGTCGCGGTAAACCAGGAAGAACTGGCTGCCGTTGGAGCCCGGCTGGCCGGTGTTGGCCATCGCCAGCGTGCCGCGTGGGTACAGGACCGGATTCCGCGCCGACGGATCACCGGCCGGGTACTGGTCTGTCGGGTACTCGTTGTCGAAGCCGTAGCCGGGGCCGCCGGTGCCCTGGCCGGTCGGATCACCGCACTGCAGCACCGACAGCGTCGGTGACGTGGTCAGCCGGTGGCACGGGGTGTCGTTGAAATAGCCCTGCTGGGCCAGGCTGGCGAAGCTGTTGACCGTGCACGGCGCCTTGGCGTTGTCCAGTTGCAGCCCGATGTTGCCCTGGCTCGTCGACATGCTGACACTCACTTGCGGCGGGTCGGTCGGCACCTTGCCGGTGCGCGGAGGGTTGACCTCGCGGCTGGCTTCCTCGGCCGCCGGGTACAAGCAGTTGGCGCCCAGGTTGGCCCATGGCGTGAACGGCGGAAGCTTGCCGTCGGCGCGGGGAGCCGCCGTCGGGCCGTCGGCGGCGGTCGCGGTGTCGGCGGTCGGGGTGTCGGTGGCCGTCGGATCCGGCAAAGCGGTCGTGTCGGACTCCTTGTGGTTCACCACCAGGTAAACCACCACCGCGACCGCGAGCAGTACCGCCACCGCACTGCCGATGATTGTCCACAGCCGGCGTTTGCGGGCCCCCACTTCCCGGCGGGCGAGTTGTCGCTCGAGTTTACGCTTGGCTGTCTCACGCCGTTGTTCGTTCGTCGGCACGGTGTTTCCCTCCACGTTGATCTCGGGTCGCGTAGAGTGTGCCAGCCGTTGCTGAGACTGGGCTGAGCGGGGTGCGACACTGGTCGCCGTGTTGATCACGGGATTCGCGGTGGGTTCGGCCGAGACGAACTGCTACCTCGTGGCTGCCCGCGCAGGTTCCGGCGCCATCGTGATCGACCCCGGCGACGAGGCGGTACCGACGCTGGAGTACTACTGCGCGGTCAACGAGCTGACGCCCGCCGCGGTGCTGCTGACCTGCGGAAAACCCGAGCACACCGCGTCGGCGTTCGACGTGTGCGCCGGCTGGGACGTTCCGGCCTACCTGCACCCGGCCGACCGTCACCTGCTCGACGATCCACCCGACCAGGTCCTCGCGGTGTCCGACGGCCAATCCCTGCGGATCGCAGACGTCGTCGTAGCCGTCGACCACACCCCCGGCCACACCGATGGGTCGGTGGTGTTTCGGGTCACCGCCGATTCCGACGGGGGTCCGGTGGGCGTGGCATTCACCGGTGACACACTGTTGTGCCGGTCCGTCGGGGCAACCGACAACCTGGTGCGACTGCTCGGTTCGATCAGGGAGAAACTGTTGGTGCTCGACGACGACACCGTGGTATTACCGGGCCACGGCACATCCACCAGCATCGGCGCCGAGCGTCGGTCCAACCCGTTCCTTAAGGATCTGACTGCGTGAGCGAGTCCCCGGCATTTCGAGCGCCCAAGGGCGTACCCGACTACCTGCCGCCGTCCTCGGGCCGGTTCGTCGCGGTGCGCGACGGGCTGCTGGCCGCGGCGCGCCGCGCCGGCTACGGTGACGTCGAGTTGCCGATCTTCGAGGACACCGCGCTGTTCGCCCGTGGTGTCGGCGAGTCCACCGACGTGGTGTCCAAGGAGATGTACACCTTCACCGACCGCGGCGACCGCTCGGTGACTCTGCGCCCGGAGGGCACCGCCGGCGTCATGCGAGCGGTGATCGAACACGGCCTGGACCGCGGCGCGCTGCCGGTCAAGCTCTGCTACGCCGGGCCGTTCTTCCGGTACGAGCGTCCGCAGTCCGGCCGGTACCGGCAGCTGCAGCAGGTCGGGGTGGAGGCCATCGGCATCGACGACCCGGCATTGGACGCGGAGGTGATCGCCATCGCCGACGCCGGATTCCGCTCCCTGGGGCTGACCGGTTTTCGGTTGGAGATCACCTCGCTGGGCGACGACACCTGCCGGCCGGCTTACCGGGAACTGTTGCAGGACTTCCTGGTTGCGTTGGATCTCGACGAGGCCACCCGCACCCGTGCGCAGGTCAACCCGTTGCGGGTGCTCGACGACAAGCGGCCGGAGGTGCGCGCGCTGACCGCCGATGCGCCGGTGCTGCTCGACCACCTCTCCGATGCGGCGCGGTCGCACTTCGACACGGTGCTGGCGCACCTGGACGCGCTCGGCGTGCCGTACGTGATCAACCCGCGGATGGTGCGCGGTCTGGACTACTACACCAAGACGACGTTCGAGTTCGTACATGATGGCCTGGGCGCGCAGTCCGGCATCGGCGGCGGCGGCCGCTACGACGGACTTATGCGCCAACTCGGCGGCCAGGACCTGTCCGGCATCGGCTTCGGTCTCGGTGTCGACCGCACTCTGCTGGCGTTGCAGGCCGAGGGTGAGACGGTGGGGCCGGCGTCGCGGGTCGACGTGTTCTGCGTGCCGTTGGGGGAGCGGGCCAAGCGTGATCTGGCGGTGCTGGCCGCCCGGTTGCGCGCCGCCGGAGTGCGGGTGGACCTAGCCTACGGCGATCGCGGGGTGAAGGGCGCCATGCGCGCCGCCGACCGATCGGGTGCGACGCTGGCGCTGGTGGCCGGTGACCGTGACCTCGAGGGCGGCACCGTCGGCGTCAAGGACCTGACCTCCGGCGATCAGGTGGACCTCGCTGCGGATTCGGTTGTTGCCGAGGTGCTTTCGCGGCTCACGACCTAGTGCGAGCGGGCGTGTCCCCGCCCGACAAGCCGCGGAATCCTGGTAGTCCACGCACGCTCGCGGTGTCAGCCGCCGTCGACGGCAGGGAAGGTCAGTACGTCACCACCGAGTGGCAGTTCGTCACGGCGCGGACCGGTGTTGACCGTGCTGATCGGAATGGGCTCCAGAGTGTCGTAGTAATTCAGTACATCGGCGAGCGGCGGCGTGTGACCGGTGAGGTCGAATGCGTCGAACACGTAGGGAATTCCGTCCGAGACCACCAGTGACGGGCGATCACTGACCTGGAAGTGCAAGTGTGGCCCGCCGGTGGTTCCGGAGCTGCCGACGTCGGCGATGTGGCGCCCGCGGGTGACGTGGTCGCCGGGATGCACTGCCACGCTGCCCCGGTGCAGATGGGCGTACAGTGCGAAGCGCCCGTCCCCGATATCGATGACCACCCGGTTGCCGCCGGCGTTGTCCGGCGTCGGATCCGCGCGGGCCTCCCCGACGTTCAGGTCCGGGTTGCCGTCCACCGCCTCGACGACGGTGCCGTCGGCCACTGCGTAGACCGGCTGGCCGAACGTGGGAAAGCTGCCCGGCAGCACCGGGTCCCCGGCGCCGGGGCGGTTCTCGGAGTCCAGCTGGTTGAAATCGATCGCGAATCGCTGGCCGAGATACCACCGCCCACCGACCGGATACAGTGCCCGGCGGTGCGGTCCGTCACAGCAGCTGCCGAGCGCCGTCCACCGAGGCCCGGTCAGGGGCGGACTGAGCGTCACCGGCGGTCGCCGATCCACCTCGACGGGTGCACCGGTGAAGCTCAGCGCCGACTCGGGTAGCGGTACACCGGGCGGCGGTTCGATGGTGATCCGATGCGTGATCTCCGCGGGGACGGGGTTGCCGGCGAGCGGAATGTCCAGCCACACAACCGCGACCGAGGACGGCGGCAACTGCACCGCCGGGGTGTCCGCCGAAGTTGGCATTGACGCGGCCGCCCGCAACGGTTCACCGGCCAGGTGGATCAAAGTTGCCCCGGTATCGGCGTCCCGGACTTCCACCGTGTTCAGGACGACAGGTGTCGGAATGGCGTTGGTCAGCAACAACTCGTAGGTCAGATGCGCCTGCCCGTCGGTACCGGTGAACCAGCGCGGCATCGACAGTGTGCTGTCGAGCAACCCGGTGATCTGGCCGCTGCCGGTGATCGGTGCGGCGGAGACGGGTGGCGAGGCCGGGGGTGCCGAACATCCCGCACCGGCCGCGCAGACGAGGACCACGATGGCAATCGCCGCATGGGCGGCGCGCATGACGAATGGTATCCAGCTTGACCTGCCGCGACCTGCGGTTCCGGCATGCGGATGCCGTCCGGGCCGCGTAACGATCCGGTAGCGTCGGTCGATGTGACGAACATGGGCACAGCGACAGGTAAGGCGGCGGCGGCTCTCGGAGTCGCACTGATGGTGGCGACCGGATCGGTCGCGCTCAACCAGGCGACGGCGAACGCCGGGCCCGAAGTGCATCATGTCGTGTACACGCTCACCACGGCCGGCCAGTACGATTTCCAGCTCCAGTACCTGACGGCGCAGCCTCCGAACAAGGAGGCTTTCAATGCCGACGCTTACGCGTTCTTGAAGCGGGACACCGTCAACGTCGCCCCGGGGGCACCGTGGGTCTTCGAAACCACGTTCGCCGACCCGCAGTGGGCGTTCTTCTCCGCGAGCAGTACCGCCAAGGGTGGGCAGGCGCCGCCGAACGCGCACTGTGAGATCGCCGTCGACGGTCAGCTGGTCGTTCAGCAGGACCATCCGTACAGCCCGCGGTGCCAGCTGGGGCGGTGGTGACTGTCGGCCGTCCGTCACACGCCCGGGCGGCGAAGCACCTGTCAGCGTTCTGATCCCCCCGAACCGATCTCCTCCTCGTAGGCCTCGACCGCCTTCTTGACCGAGACGAAGAAGTCCTGCCGACCGATCTCTTCTACCAATCCGACCTTCGCCAGTTCTTCCTTGAACGGCCGGGGCGGATCGGCGATCTTGACGTCGATGCCCCTGCCGGCCAGCTGCTGGTGAAGGTCGGCAAAGTGCTGCGCCGCCGTCACGTCCATGTCGTGAATCGCCTGGGCGTCGACGACCAGCCACTTGACGGGCGGATCCGACTCGGCGACGAGCGTCCGGATGCGGTTCATGACAAACCGCGCGTTGGCGAAGATCAGCGGCGCGTACAGCCGGTAGACCAACAGGCCCGGCACGGCCTCCGAATCGTCGTCAGGCAGACAATCGTGGAACTTCCCGTCGCTGACCAGGCGACGGAGGACGGCATCGTCTGGCCGTGAAACCCCGACGAGCACCGCAGTCAGCGACAGCAGCAAGCCGAAGATGACACCCGGGACGACGCCGGCGATCAGGATCGTCAGGGTGACCAGCACGGCAACCAGGCATTCGAAGCGGTCGATCTTGTAGAGGCGGACCAGCGAAGCCCACTCGAGCATGCCGACGGCGGTGACGATCAGTATTGCGCCGAGTGCGACCTTCGGCAGCAGGGCGATCAATCCGGTCAGGAAGAACAGGACGAGTACCAATCCCGCCGCCATCATCAGTTGCGCCACCTGCGACTTGCCGCGGGCCGAATCAACGATCGACGTGCGCGACTGGCTGGCGGAAACCGGAAAACCCTGCCAAAGGCCGGCCAGGATGTTCGCCGAACCGAGCGCCGCCAGTTCCCGATTCGGTCGAACTGTGTAACCGTTCCTCTCGGCGAAGGTCTGTGCCAGCAGAATGCCATCGGAAAAGGCGAGAAATGCGATCGCCACGGCGGCCGGAGCGAGCGCTGCGAGATCGCTGAAGTGGAAGCTGGGAACCGTCAATTGCGGCACGCCCGAGGGGACTTCGCCCACCAGCGCAACGCCGTGGCTACCCAGGTCAAGGACGACAGTTGCGATGATCGCAACGGCAGAGACGGCCAGTGCCCCGGGTACGCGCGGCAGCCAGCGAACAAGAGCGGCAAGCAAGGCTACGAGCGCCGCCCCGAAAAGGAAAGTCGGCAGATGGGTCTGCCCCAAATTCTTGATCACCGTATAGAACAGTTCGAAGAACTGCTCGCCCTCGGTCTTGATGCCGAACATCTTGCCCAATTGCGTTGAGATCAGCACCAGCGACGCACCATTGAGGTAGCCGATCAGCACCGGGCGGGACAGCAGGTCGGCAATGACGCCGAGTTTCAGCAGAGCGGCCAGCAACAGCACCACGCCAGTGAGAACGCCGAGGACAGCCGCCAGCATGACGGTGCGCGACGGGTTGCCCGCCGCCAAGGGCACGATCGCCGAGCCGGCCAGTAGGCAGACGGCCGCGTCCGGCCCGGCTATCACATGCCGTGAGCTGGCAAAAAGGGCGTAGCCAATGGCCGCCGCCAGTGCCGCGTAGAGTCCGGTGATCGGCGGCAGATTAACGAGTTCTGAATAGGCAATCACCGACGGGACCGATACGACGCAGGCTGAGAGCCCGGCTATCGAATCTCTGCTGAGCCAGGAAAGCTTGTAGTTTCTCAGGGTCCCGAACAGCGGCACGGCGGTATCCAGGTGTTGGAGAATCGCAGCAGGTTTCATGGGCCTGACTTCGTGAGGCTGGATACGGACCGTCAATTTATCGCGATCTGCCGCGCCTGACACACGGATTCGCCGCACCCGCGGCAAGAGCCTTCCGTCGATGCCGTACGCAAACGCCGACAGTGTCTGCAAACAGCTGTGGGCCGGCCGGGGTGATCCCCGGCCGGCCCACTGGTGTGGCGTCTAGATCGCTCGAACTCCAGTTGCCTGGGGGCCCTTGGCGCCCTGGCCGACCTCGAACTCGACTCGCTGATTTTCCTCGAGAGAACGGAAGCCACCGCCCTGGATCTCAGAGTAGTGGACGAATACGTCGGGGGCGCCGCCGTCGGGGGCGATGAAGCCGAAGCCCTTTTCGCCGTTGAACCATTTCACAGTTCCCTGTGTCATATCTTGCACTTACCTTCACTTGAACGAGAATGCAGAAGAGCATTCCCCGAAACGATAGCAAGGCCAGTCGAAGATCTGGCAATCAGCGGTTCTGTCCCTTCCGCACCTCGTTGCCCCGGCGTAGGGTGACGGCAAGAAGCCTCGGGTCGCGCGTGGGTGGGCGAAGGAGCGGGCGATGGTCGTTGATGAGCACAAACTGAACGAGTTTCTCGACAGAGCGGTCAACGACATGGGCGGCGCAATGAGTGCGGCACTGGTGCTCATCGGCGACGAGCTGGGACTGTATGCGGCGCTGGCCGCCAAGCCGTTGACCTCGGCAGAGCTGGCCGAGGTCACGGGTACCAACGAGAGGTACGTCCGGGAGTGGCTCGCCAACCAGGCCGCCGGCGGGTACGTCGAATACGACGCAGACGGCGACCGCTACCACCTGAGCGAGGAGCAGGCGCTGTGCCTGGCGAATCCCGACGGCCCGGTCGACATACCCGCCGGTTACGCCGTCGTCGAGGATCTGTTCCGGGTCAGGCAGCGGGCGGTGGAGAACTTCCGTCATGGCACCGGCATGGAATGGGGGGAGCACGACGCCTGTCTGTTCCGGGGCACCGAGCGGTTCTTCCGGGCCGGATACAACACACATCTGCTGGGCGAGTGGCTGCCGGCCCTCGACGGTGTCGTCGACAAGCTGCACGCCGGAGGTCGCGTCGCGGACATCGGATGCGGGCACGGGGTGACGACAATCCTTATGGCACAGGCATTCCCGGATTCGGAGTTCGTCGGTGTCGACTACCATGACGCGTCGATCGAGACCGCCCGTGAGCACGCTGAAGCTCTGGGGGTGGCGAACGTGCGCTTCGAGGTGGCCGACGCGACGTCGTACGAGGGTGACGGCTACGACCTCATCGCCTTCTTCGACTGTCTGCACGACATGGCGGATCCGTCCGGCGCGGCTCGGCGTGCCCGACGGTCGCTGAAGCCCGACGGACATTGCCTGCTGGTCGAACCGGCCGCGGGCGACCACGTCGCGGACAACCTCAATCCGGTGAGCAGGTTGTTCTACGGGGCCTCCACGCTGATCTGCGTACCGGTGTCGCTCGCACGGCACGGACCCGCGCTGGGCGCACAGGCCGGGGCCCACCGGCTGGCGGAGGTGATGGCGGACGGCGGCTTCACCCGATTCCGGCTGGCCGCGCAGACGCCGTTCAACCTCGTGTTCGAGGCGCGTCCTTAGGGGACGCACCGCTTGACAGCGGATCGAACAAATGTTCGTATAGCGTATGCGATGGTCCGGCCAAGGAATAGGCGTCGACGACGGCGCCCTGCCCGGCCTGGCCCGCATCGGGTTCGTCCGCAGTGTGCGCACACCGCAGTTCGAGGGCATCACCTTTCACGAGGTGCTGTGCAAGTCCGCGCTGAACAAGGTGCCGGACGCTGCGCAGTTGCCGTTCCGGTTCACCGTCAACGGATATCGCGGGTGTTCGCACGCTTGCAGGTACTGCTTCGCCCGACCGACACACGAGTACCTCGACCTGGACTCCGGCGCCGACTTCGATACGCAGATCGTGGTCAAGACGAACGTCGTCGACGTGTTGCGCCGGGAACTGCACCGGTCGTCCTGGCAGCGCGACACCGTTGCGCTGGGCACCAACACCGATCCGTATCAGCGGGCCGAGGGTCGCTATCGTCTGATGCCCGGCATCATCGCGGCGCTCGCCGAGTCCGGGACACCACTGTCGATCCTGACCAAGGGCACCCTGCTGCGCCGGGATCTGCCGCTGATCGCCGAAGCGGCCGAACATGTTCCGGTGTCGGTGGCGGTCTCGCTCGCGATCGGGGATCCAGAACTGCAGCGTGATGTCGAACCCGGCGCCGCGAGCCCACCGGCCCGGTTGGGGCTGATCTCGGCGATCCGCGCTACCGGCCTGGACTGCCATGTGATGGTTGCCCCGGTGCTGCCGTATCTGACGGATTCGGTTGCCCACCTCGACCTTCTGCTCGGTCAGATCGCCGCGGCCGGAGCGACCGGAGTGACGGTGTTCGGGCTGCACCTGCGCGGTTCGACGCGCGGGTGGTTCATGGGCTGGCTGGCGCGTTCGCATCCGGAGTTGGTCGGCCCGTACCGACAGCTCTACCGGCGGGGTGCCTACCTACCGCAGGACTACCGCGACATGCTCCGAGGTCGGGTGTCGCCGCTGACCCGGCGATACCGGCTGTCCGGCGAGGCGCGGTTCGTGGCCCGGGCACCCGGAGAACCTGTCACGGGGAGGCGGGTACCCGTCGGCGCGGTACAGCCCACACTGTTCTGAAAACAGCGGCGTCAGGCCTCGTTGATCATGTGTTGGCCGGGGTGGGCTTGGTGCCACGCAGCGATCGCGGCGTCCCAGGCCGCTCCGTCGAGGGCGGTCAGGGAGGCGGGAAACAGTCCGTCCTCCTCCTTGCCGATGTGCGTGTGGAGATCCTCGAATGCCGCCCGCACCAGGTCTCGATCGGCGCCGACTTCCAGGTCGACCGATTCGAGCAGCGCCGCGAGCTCGCGATGTTCCTGGACAAGTGGGGCGATGTGCTCGGCGAACAGTTCGTCGACGCGCATCACCGCGAACAGCCCGTCCTCTTCGCCGCGCCAGTGGGACCGAAGTTCGTCGGCCATGGCGGCCAGATGTGCGCCGGCGGCGTCGAGCTCACCGCGGTCCAACGCCCGCACCGCCTCTCCGCCATGGTTGATCACCCGCTCGTGCTCGGCGATGTAGTCACGCAGCAGTGGCATCTCCCGACATCCGCAGTAATGACACACGGCAAACCGTTTCGCTCAGTTCTGCTCAACCCGGCTGAACGTCATGGCGTCCATGTTCCAGTAGCCGCGCAGATTCGTCAGCAGACCGGCGTCGTCGACCCGATAGGTGAACACGCCCCGGACGTCACTGGTGAACCCGCCGGCGAACTCGAAATGCAGGTTCAGGATGTGCGCGATTTCCCGCGGTGAGCTGGACGGGAACGTCTCCTCGCAGGTGATGCGGCGCGCAGTGGTCTTGGCAATGGTGTTGTCGTAGAAGGCGTCCACGCTCTGTTTGCCGCGTACGCCGGTCCCGTCGGCGTTGGTCGGCGCCCAGCCGATCGGATCCTCGATGACGACGTCGTCGGCCATCAGGGCCAGCCACGCCTCGCGGTCGTTGGCCTGCACGGCGCGCCACGATGCCTGGGCGGCGGCCAATGCCGGGGAGAGGTCGGTCCTGGATTCGCTCATCGTCCTTCTCGCATCGCCGCCGGCTTTCGAACAGCGTATCCAGTCCCGCTCACCTGGCCTCGCCGACATCGACGGTCTGGCGCGTCGTCCCTTCCCGCCCAACGTACGTTTCGGCAACTGGGTGCTACTGGCGGCCGCACTTGACCTGGTTGAACGGGACACCGCGGTCGGCGGCGACCGAGCGCGACACATGCTCGATGAGTTGACGCTTCACTGCCCGCGGACCAGCGCCCGGCCCCCCAGCTCCTGGACCCCGGCATCGTCGGCCTGCCCGGTGGCCTCGGCGAGTCCGACATGGTCGGGCGGCATCTCGCTGGCGTTCTCGGCGCCGGTCCCGCTGGCGAACGCCGACCCGCCGCCGACGGCGCGGCGCTCGTGGAACAGTACCGCATCGAGGATCCCGACGACCTCTGCGCACTGCAGCACCAGAGCGACCTCACGCTGACGCTCGATGATGTCCGGCGTCTGCTCCGCGGTACCCACCACGGCGGACTCGGTTACCTCGACGCGGTCGAATTGCACTCGGGCGTGACGCTTCACCATGTCGACAGAACGCTGCGGGGTGACACTGACGCCGGGGGAGTCGGCGGGTGTCAGGAACTGGCGGATTCGTCCGTCGCAGTCGGCGGTCACCAGCAGCAGGTCGCTCTGGGGCCCGGCTTCCACCCGGTCCTTGACGCCGTCGATGCGGTACCCGGAGTCGGTCCGTGTCGCCGTCGTCGCACACACCTGGGGAGCGAACGGTCTCGTGGGTTGGTAGACCGCCCAGGATCCGACGAGTTCGCCGGGCACCAGCGACTCGATGGCGTCCTCGTGCCCGGCGGGTGCCTCGACGAGACCGGCCAGCACGACGCTGACCGGATGCAGCGGCCGGGTGCCACCGTGTGGCCGAGCTGTTCGGCGACCAACGCGAGGTCGGCGACGCCCCCGAAACACCGCCCGAGACGCTGCCGCCGAGTTCTTCGGGCACCAGCAGACTCGCCCAGCCGAGTTCGGCCGCGCGCTGCCACCACTGCGAATCGAACAACACACCCGCGGCGTGCGGGTCGCGTACATGGGCCAGCGAGGCCTCCTTGTCCAGGAAGGCGCGCGCCGTGGAGGCCAACAGCAGCTGCTCGGGTATTTCGACCACCATGCGCGCGCACCACGGGATCGGCACCGCCCAGGCGCACCTGAGCGTGTCCACCGCCCTGATGAACCATCACGGTGTCGTTCCACGAACCGTTCGGCTGGGATGGCTGGCTGCTCTGCGCCCATGAGAGGACCCAGGTGGGCCGGGATGTCCTACGTACGCGGCACCGTGCACACCGAGGACGGCCGGTTGTTCGCGTCGTTCACCCAGGACGCGCTGATCCGGCCGCTGCGCACCACCGACGACGCCATCAGCGCGCAGTCCCGGCTGCTTCGACGTCAGGTGGTCAGGGCTGGTTGAGATCCCGGGCACTGAAGGTGTCGCACTTCTTCGGATCGCCGGTCTGGTAGCCGACGGTGAACCACAGCTGACGCTGCGCGGACGACCCGTGCGTCCACGATTCCGGATTGACCCGACCGGTGGACGCCTTCTGGATCCGGTCGTCGCCCACCGACGATGCCGCCGACAGCGCATCGGAGATGTCCTGGTCGGTCAACGGCTGCAGGAAGTTGACGTCGGTTCCCGGCTGCTTGGTGATGGCGGCGTAGTGTGCCCACACCCCGGCGAAGCAGTCGGCCTGCAATTCGCTGCGCACCCCGTTGCCCTCGGCGCCCTGCGGGCCCTGTTGCGCCTTGGCCAGCACGCCCAGCAGGTTCTGCATGTGGTGGCCGTACTCGTGGGCCACCACATACTCCTGCGCCAGCCGGCCATCGCTCGAATCGAAGTCCCGCACCAGCACCTGGAAGAAGTCGGTGTCGAAGTAGGCGGTCCGGTCGGCCGGGCAGTAGAACGGGCCGACGCTGGTGTCAGCCTGACCGCAACCGGTGTTCACGACGCCCTTGAACAGTCGCATGTGCGGCGGGGTGTAGCCCTTCATCAGCTGGCTCCACACGCCGTCGAGCGAGTTGCCGGTGGCCACCATGCGGCACTCCACCTTCTCGTTGGCGTCCTTGCCGGTGCGGCACTGATCAAGGTCGAAGCCGGGGGCTTCGACGCCGCCCTGCGGTTGGATGGGCTGTTGGCTGAGTACCGAGCCCGGGTCGCCGCCGAGGAATACGGTCAGCAGCAGGACGACCAGCCCGGCGAGCCCGCCGCCGACCGCGATTCCACGGCCACCGCCGCCTCCACCGAAGCCGCCGCCGCTGGTCGACGTCCGGCTGGTATCGATCCGAACACCTTCGTTGAAGGTCATAGCGGCCCCTTGAACAGTGCCCGTCAACTCGCCGGTAACCGGCTGCTTACAGCTTTGCACACTACGATTCGGGCGTGGCGGTTGTCGATCAACTTGAAACCATCGCGGCCACCCGCACCGGTGCGCTGCGGGGCACCCGTGACGGCGAGGTCGCGGTGTGGCGCGGCGTGGCCTACGCCGAGCAACCGTTGGGGCAGCGGCGCTTCGTCGCACCCGGTCCCTTGCGGCCGTGGACCGGCGTGCGTGACGCCACCCGGCACGGACCGCTGCCGCCGCAGGGCAAGTCTGCGGTCGGCGGCGGCCGGGATGACCCGAAGGCGCGTGACGAGGCCTGCCTGACGCTGACCGTCTGGTCGCCCGACCCGACCGCGTCGTTACCAGTGATGGTGTGGATTCCCGGTGGGGGTTTCGCGTTCGGTGCGGGCCAGTTCCAGCTGTACAACGGGTCGCGGCTGGCGGCCAACGGTAACGTCGTCGTGGTCAATGTGACCTACCGGATCGGTGTGTTCGGCGGCTTCGAACTCGGCTCGCTCGGTGAGGGTTTCGACGACAACCTGTGCCTGCGCGACCAGCTCGCCGCGCTGGGCTGGGTGCGCGACAACATCGCCGCGTTCGGCGGTGACCCGGCGCGGGTCACCCTATTCGGGGAGTCAGCGGGCGCGACGTCGGTGCTCGCGCTGCTGGCCTGCCCCGCCGCCGCGGGACTGTTCGGGCACGCCATCGCGCAGAGTCCGGCGCTGCCGCTGATCGCCGATCGAGACACCCGCGCCCGGCAGGCGGCACGCCTGCTGGCCGACCTCGGCGCGCGACCGGAGGAGCTAAAGGACTTGCCGCAGCGCACCCTGCGCCGTGCGGCGGGGATGTTGAACCTGCGCAGCGTGGCGGCCTCGCCGACACTGGCCTACGGCCTGACCTACGGCACCGATCTGCTGCCGCGCCACCCCATCGACGCCGCGCGGGCCGGTGCCGTTGCCCGGGTGCCACTGATCGTCGGGACCAACACCGACGAGGCGTCGATGTTCGCCCGGTCCAAGCCGGCGATGCTGCCGACCACCGCCGTCCTGATCGACGACTTCTTCGCCCGGGTGGCCCCCGATGCGCGGGATCGGGTGCTGGCCGCCTACCCCGGTTATCCGCGCCGGCGCGCACGGGTCGCCTTCGGGTCCGATGCCATGTTCGGCGCGCCGACCTGGGCGTTCGCCGACGCCTACAGCGGGTGCGCGCCGACCTATGTGTACCGATTCGACCATGTGACCGCGACCCTGCGGGCGGTGGGACTGGGTGCCACGCACGGCAGCGAGATCGTGCACATCCACCACAGTTACGGCTCCTACCTGGGCCGGCG
>CAYLWH010000044.1:27380-31125 GCA_964387245.1 uncultured Mycobacterium sp. | reverse complement strand
GCACAACCGTATCGGGTTCAAACAGGAAAACCTAGGTTATTGTGTCGCGAGTCCTTAGTTGCCATGGCCGACCCAACGTCGGCTCGAGGCCCGCCAACTTGGACCGGCTCCGAGGGTGTGACTTACCGGCCCGGGGTATGGTCGGATCATGTCGCCTAGGACCTGGTGTGGAACACGACCGCCTGGCGGCGGCTCGTGGCTGGCCGCGTCGGTGAGCGCCAAACTTGTTGTCGTCCTCTCAGCTGTGCTGCTGGCTGCGGGGTTGGCGGGCTGCTCCGGCGGCGAAACCGAGGCTGCTGGGCAGTCGCCGACCAGTCCGCCGGAGTCGGCTGGGATGGAGGGTTCGGTGTGGGTGGCCGATGAGACCGGAAACGGCGTGACGGTCCTCGATACGGCGGCCAACACGGTGGCGACCACACTGACCGGCATCCCAGGACCGCACAACGTCCAAGTCGGCCACGACGCCGCCACGGTGTATGCCACCAGCGCCGGCGCCGATACGGTCGTGGCCATCGACGCCGATACCTACGAGGTCACGGCGACCGCCATGACCGGCCCCCACCCAGCGCATGTGATCGAGGCGCCTAACGGCAAGGTCTATGTGGCCAACTCCGACGACGGCACCGTGTCGATGTATCAGAGTCAAAGCCTGCAGCCGCTGGGACGGATCGAGGTGGGCGGGATGCCGCACGGCCTACGCGCGGCCGCCGACGGCTCGATGATCGTCGTGGCCAATCACATGACCGGCGCACTGGATGTGATCGACGCCCACACCGATCAGATGCAGTTCTCGGTGCCGGTGGGCGCCGGGCCTGCGCAGGTAGCGGTCAGTGCCGACGGACGCTACGCCTACACCGGCATCACCGAGCCGGCGTCGGTGGTGAAGGTGGACCTCAACGCGCGCACGGTGGTCGGCCGCGTGGCGGTGTCGGCGGCTCCGGTGCAGGTGTACCTCACACCCGATGACGCAACGGTGATCTCGGCCGATCAAGGCACTCCGGATGCTCCCGGACGTGCGGCGTCACTAATCGACACCGCGACGATGACGGTGCGCGCCACCGTCGCGACCGGGGCTGGGCCGCACGGTGTGGTGATCGATCCCGCCGGCACCCTGGCCTGGGTCACCAACAGCTACGACAACAGCGTCTCGGTCATCGACCTGGCCAGCCAGACGGTGCTGGCCACTATCCCGGTAGGCGAGGGCCCCAACGGCATCAGCTACTCCCCGCGTCCCCCTGCGGCCAGTGCGCCCACCATTGCGCTGAACCTGCCTGCGCCCCCCGCCGCCTCCGACGACCACCGCGGCGGGCAACCACCGTCGCATGATCCCGACGAACACGTTCCCGCGCCGCCCGCGACCCGTCACACCGAGCCGGAGCACCACCCAGGGCATCAGTGACACGGTGCACATTCGCCGAGCAACACCGCCAACGCATTGCTGTGCTGCGTGAGCACCTGGTGAGACGATGACCTGGCAGCTGAGATCCACGCGGTCCTAGCTATTGTCAGCGAGTGAGTTTGTCGTCCGTAGGGCGCGGCGAGGCGCTGGCATAGTCCGGTGATAGATCGCCGCGGTGAATCGGCGGAACACCGGACCTCGGCGATGTGGCACCGCCGCGGGGGTGCTGTAGGTGTAGATCTATGGGAAGGACCCGCGGGCAGACGGTTCCGATTCTTCAAGGGCACTTGTCGCGGTGAGCGCGTGTCGGGTCGAAATCGTCGGATTCCAATTCTCTGATGGCCGCATCAGACAAGCCGGTCATCCACCTTCATGGCGATCATGTCGATCTCGACGCGACCGACATAGAGAACGTGATCGCCGATCTCGCCGCCGCCAGAGACGAGATCCGGCGGCTGAATTCCTAGCGGGCCAGGCAGCGCTTCTCCGTTGCCATGCGCGGGCAGCGGCAGTGGCGCAATCAACGGCGCCCGTGATAGGCAATCCCGGCGTTGGGCTGCGTTACGGATGCAGGACGGCTCTGCGGTCGACATCGACATCAGCGGCGGCGGCGTCGCCTAGCACGTCGCGGACCGCCGTCTCGGGCCGCAAATCCAGCCGGCGCAGTAGCTGTGCGTTGAGGGCGGCGATGATCGTCGACAGGGACATCAGCAGGGCACCGACCGACATCGGCATGACAAAGCCGACCGGTGCCAGCACGCCTGCAGCCAGCGGCACCGCCATCAGGTTGTATCCGGCGGCCCACCAGAGGTTTTGCTTCATCTTGCGGTAGGCCGCCTTGGAGAGCTCGATCACCGACACCACCGATCGCGGGTCGGAGCTGGCGAGGATCACCCCCGCCGATGCGATGGCCACGTCGGTGCCCGCCCCGATCGCGATACCGACGTCGGCCTGGGCCAGTGCCGGTGCGTCGTTGACGCCGTCACCGACCATGGCGACCTTCTGCCCCTCGGATTGCAGTTCGCTGACCTTCGCCGACTTGTCTTCTGGGCGGACCTGGGCGAAGTAGCGGTCGATGCCGAGTTCCTCGGACACCGCACGTGCGACGGGTTCGGCATCGCCGGTTGATCATCGCGACCTGCATGCCGAGGCGGTGTAGCGCGTCGACGGCCTCCCGCGATTCGGGGCGGACCGCGTCGGCCAGCTTCAGCGCGCCGATGACGTCGCCGTCCACCACGACGTGCAGGACGGTGGCGCCGTCGTCGTGCCAGGGTCGCACCTGGCCCATTTCGGCGAGGCCGGTTTCCTCGAGCAGTCGGGGGCCGCCCACCCGCACCTGGCGACCGTCGACGCTCGCGGTGACCCCGACGGCCGGCGACGACGTGAAGTCCAACGACGACGGGATCGGCAGGCCAGGTTGGCGGGCGGCCGCGACGATCGCGCGGGCCAGCCCATTCACCTTCCAGCGCATCACCCATGTGCTGGTACCTGAAGGACAGACACCGCTCCTCCCTTGGATTGGCCATGCTGACGCGGCTGATCTCTGCTGGCGAGGGCAAGGACACTGCGGCGGTCGACCGCGAGCCCGAGGTGTCCGAAGCCACGTATCACCGGTGGCGTAACCAGTTCGGCGGCCTGAAGGCCGACGACGCCAAACGGCTCAAGGACCTCGAACGCGAGAACGCCACCCTCAAGCGGCTGTTGGGTCGGTGGCGTTGTTGACCATCCTTCATTATTGGCTTGGAAACGAGCACAAAAGGTCAAGCAGGGGGCGTGATCGATGGTCGGGGCCGGCAGGCTGGGAGATGGGCGGTTTGTAGGGTTCATGAGCTTGCAAAAGAACCGGGAGTGCCGGTCAAGGATGTCTTGACTCGGTTGAGTGAACAAGGCGTGATCGTTCGGTCAGGTTCTTCAACCGTGTCGGTACGGGTTGCGCGGTGGCTTCGTGATTCCTATCGGCGCCCTGGCGAGGAGAAACCCGCAACCTCGGCAACCTTGTGCAGCCGCCGCCCGTAGGTGTCGCGGTGGATGTTTCGGGGTTGCGGGCGTAGAAGACGTGGCTGTCTGCAGTGTGCCGTCGGGCTGTTCCGTAGCAATTCGACCTGGGACGCGACGCCCGACCTGCTTTGCATGTCTCTTTTCTGGCGGCTGGCGCTATTCGGTGACCGGCGCCTTCCCCCACGGGGTGATCCAGGGCGTGGGTTCCCAGTGCTCCAGACCGGCGATCAGCTCATACAACGTGGCCCCGTCAATGGTCTCGCGGATGATGTCGGCATGCCCGGCGTGGCGCGCGAGTTCCTCGATCATGTGCAACAGCACCCACCGCACCGACCAGGCAGGCAGGCA
>CAYLWH010000044.1:0-27280 GCA_964387245.1 uncultured Mycobacterium sp. | reverse complement strand
CAGGCAGGCAGGCACATCCTTCGGAAACCATGGAACATCCTGCGGAATCGGTACCGGCGCACCAAGATCGACGGTCTCGATCAGCCGGATGGCCTCGGCGTTGCCCTCGTCGAACTCAGCCAGGATCTCGGCGAGCGTCTCGTCCTCACGCATGACGAATTCGTTCTGATGATCGGCCTGTTGTTCTTCCATCGACCGTTCGTCCTGGGGTGCGAGTTCGGGTGCCGACGCGACACGCTGCATCCAGCCTCGCTGGCAATTGGTGACGTGCTTTATCAGTGCGCCGATGGACAGGGCGCTGATCGTCGGCGTGGCGCGGGCCTGCTCGTCGGTCAGACCGTACGCCACGGCGTGGAATGCGTGGTGCTGCGCGGCGACGTACTCCTTGAGTCCGTCGCGTTCGTCGGCGATCGGTGGGGGCATGGCAGCCATTGTCAGCTCTCTTTCTTGCGGGCGTAAAGGTCACGGAGACAGGCGATTTCGGCTCCGTGATGGATCACTTCGCGGTTGATGTGCAGGATCAGGTCGATCATCGCCTTGTCGGCCCAAGGGCCTTCGGCAGGTCCTATCGGCTTCGTCAGGTCATCGTCGTCGAGGTGAAGTACGCCGTCCATCCACGTTCGATAGGCGTCGTCGAGTTGGGTCAGCGCCGTCGCCGCATCGGTGGCGTAGGACCAGCTCTCGTAGTCCGCGGGTGGGCCGCCGAAATGCGCGTGGTTGCGCATCGCGAGGACGCCGACGATGACATGCGCCAGTCGCCACGCGATGGTGGTGAACGGCGGGGGTTGCGGCTCCGGGTAGGCAAAGTCCACGGTGCCGTCGCGGTGGACGGTCCAGCATTCGGGCACCGGTTCCCAGAAGTACTCGTCATCGGTCAGGCCCGCCAGGCGTGGCCGCAACGCGCTGCGCCAATGCCAGTCGAGCTGTTCGGCGAGGTGGTTGGTGAGAGCCATGACTTCACCGTGCCACGGATCAAGGGCAGTCTCGTTCCTAGACTGGGTCAGACTGTGGGTTGTTCGGAAACCACGAGTCGGGTGCTGCAACTGCTGGGGTGCTGCAGTCGCGGCGGGGGTGGTCGGGGGCCAAACTGGCCGACCGCCTCGGCGTGACGGGGCGCAGCGTGCGCCGCGATATCGAGCGGCTTCGCGAACTCGGGTATCTAGTGCACGCCAGCAACGGCCACAGCGGCGGCTATCGAGGTCCCGCGTTCTTGGGGCACGCATCGCCGCGCACACCCTTGATCGCGCTGGTGACCTACGACGGCCGCCTCGGGCACGCTGCCGAAGCGCTGCGAATGACCGTCATCGCACCCGGCATCCAGCCATGAGTTACGCCCAGCCATGAGTAAGTAGTGAGCCTACTCCGGCAAATCGCTGTCGAGGCGGATCGCACTGCCAGTTCCGGCGTCGTCCACCTCGGGTTCGACGGAACGCGGTGCGGCATCGACGGCCACCTGATCGGCCAACTCCAACCCCGCTCCCGCGTAGACATTGAAGGCGATGCCGACACCGTGGTCCTTGGCCCACTGGACCTCATCGTCGTATCGGGCCACCGCGGCGACCTTGCCGCTGAACCCCGACTCGCGCAGACATTCGAGCGCGGTGACGTTTGCGCCATGACGCGGGGTGGCCAGCACCGCAATACGTATCGAATCGGAGCGTCGCATCTGTTTCCAGAAGTCCAAGTCGGTCGCGTCACCTTCGATAACTTGGTGGCCCTCGGCGGCGAGCCGCTGGATTCGGGGTCCGTCAAAGTCGACGCCGACTACCCGGAGCCCATAGTGCTCGGTCAGTCGCTGGTAGGCGGCGAACCCGACTCGGCCCATGCCGATCACCACCACCTCGGCGTCGCCGGCGTCGGGAGGGCGTTCCTCCGGATGCAGGGTCTGTTCGTCCTGCGCCGGCAGCTGGGCGGCGATCTTCTCCACCATCAGATGTCCGCGGCCGTTGACCAGCGCGGACACCACGAAGCTTAGGGCCACGGCGATCGACATCTCCACCAGCCAGGCTTGCGCCAGCAGCCCGGCCGAGACCCCGACCGACACGACGATCAGGCCGAATTCGGAGTAGTTCATCAGGCCCAGCCCGGCCAACAGCGCGGTGCGATATCGCAGCTTCATCCGCGACAGCAGCACCATATACCAGGCCGCCTTGAACGGCAGGAACAGCAGCATTAGCAGCGCGACACCGATGGTGGGCAGGTCTGGCAGCCCGGTCAGGCCAATCGACACGAAGAACCCCACGAGCAGCAGTTCCTTGATGTGGAACAACGAACGTGCGAGCTCGGAGGAAGCCGAGTGCGACGCCAGGAGCACCCCGATTATCAGGGCGCCGAGGTCACCCTTGAGCCCAAGCGCGGAGAACAACGCATACCCGGGCACCAGCGCCATCACTATGCCGAACAGCGACTGCATCTCCCCGTGGCCCAACCGGCTCCAGATCTTGCGCAGGACCCGCGTCATCGGCCAGAGACCCACCAGCGTCAGCGCCCATGGGCTGGGCAGGTGACCGCTGGTGGCGGTCAGGAAAATCACGGCGATGATGTCCTGCATCACCAGGATGCCGATGGCGACGCGGCCGTAGAGCGCGTGCGATTCGCCTCGCTCCTCGAGGACCTTGACCGCGAACACCGTGCTGCCGAACGACAGTGCGAAGGCGAGCAGGACGATTGTCTGCATGCTCTGCCCCGCCAGCATTGCCACCCCGGCCACGCCCGCCAGCCACAAGGCGACACCCCCGAAGACGACGCTGATCACCATGTGCGCGGATGTGGTCAACCACACCTCGCGGTGCAGCAGTATGCGGACGTCGAGCTTGAGACCGATCGCGAAAAGCAACAACGTGACGCCCAGGTCCGCCATAACTGCCAGTTGCGGTAATTCCTCGACGTCGAGGGCGTTGATGACAAACCCCGCCGCCAGGAACCCGACCAGCGGAGGCAGTCGCATCGCCAGGGCGACGCCGCCGAGACCGAAAGTGATCACGAGATAGATAGCGACGACTGTCAAGCGCGGTCCCTCTGCTCATAGGCATAAGCGGTCGTGAACATCGTCGACGACCCCGATGTGATGCTGAAGTTCTACAAGTATCCCGGCTGGCGCCGGATTTCTCTGCGGACGACCGGACCCGGGAGAACGTCCGCAGTTCAGTCCTCGTCGAGTGCACGCCGCACGATTTCCGGCGTGATCGGTCACGTGCCGGACGACACACGGATGACCGGCAACCCGTCGGCGGCCTCGACACGCGCCGGCGTGCCAGCTCGGAGATTACCGCACCCGCTGAAAGGCGATGAGTAGTCAAAGATCCAGGATGCGGCGAAGTCCCCGGTCGACTTCATGCATCAAGCTCGGCGATACCTCCCCGATCCGATCCGTGAGATCCGTCTTGTTCAATGTGACAAGCGCCGTGACGGTGACGACTGAATCGTGTGGGAGTCCCGTCGCGATGGCGGGCAGGAACACATTGCCGGGCATCGCCGCCAACGCCGTGTTCGAGGTGATCACCGCGGTGAGCACAGTGGCAAGGTGGCTGGCGTTGTACGGATCGGACTGGATCACCAGCACGGGACGGCGCTTGGCCGGCCGACTGCCGGACGGCGCCCCAAGCTCGGCCCAGTAGAGCTCAGTGCGGCTGATCACCACTCATCGTCCACGGCGTCCAACACGCGGCGCCCGATGGCCACGGCTGAAGCCTCCGCCTCGTCGGTGCCATCGAGGAGCCCCAGAGCACTGTCGATCTGACGGGTCAGCGATTGGGCGTCCAACTCGTCCAAGTAGCGCTGCGCAGCTCGGGCGAAGAACTCCGATCGACTCATGCCGAGATCACTCGCAGTCCGAGAGACACGATCGAACGTCTCGTCTGAGAGGGATATCGCCGTCTTCATAGCATGAAAGTATAACTCGGTATAACCCGAGCGGGATTACTGACAACGCACACCTGCCGAACACGCACCGCGACCAGCTTGTCGAGCTGGCACCATGGGATCCCCCGTCGGCACGTATGACCGAAATCGGCTCAACCGCCCCGACCGGCCGCATCGCCACCGAGGCCGGCCGCCGATGCACCTTCGCCGTCATCAGCCACCCCGACGCAGGCAGATCGACGTTCACCGGGGCGCTCGCGCTGCACGCCCGCGTGATCACCGAAGCCGGCGCCGTGCACGAAAGACAGGCCGAGGGCGACCGTGTCGGACTGGATGGAGAATGGAGAAGTCCCGCGGTATCTCCCTGGTATCCCAGGTAGGTATACCAACCGGCATATCTTGGGTATCCTAGCCCCATGGCTGACGTGACAACCATCAAGGTATCCAAAGCACTGCGGGACAGGATTGCCGCTGATGCAGCCGACGAGGGCCTCACCGCTCAAGCGTTCCTCCAGTCGCTGATCGAGGTGCACGAACGCACCAAACGCCTAGCGGCCGTGGCTGCCGCGTACCGCGAATCCTCCGATGAAGACCTAGGGACCTGGCGCGAAGAGACAGAGGACTGGGCCGCCCTAGACGCCGATGGTCTAAGCCGGTGACCGATCTCAGCCCGGGAAACGTGGTGTGGGTACAGTTCGACCCCACTGTCGGCCGGGAACAACGGGGCACGCGTCCCGCGGTCGTCATCGCCTCCCGCGGCTATCTGGCGGCCGTTCCCGAACTTGCGATCGTCATCCCCGCCACCACGCGAGATCGCGATTGGATGCACCACGTCCGGCTCACTGGGCCGCGACTACAACTTCCGAAACCGACATGGGCGATGACCGAACAGCCCCGCACGCTCAGCCGCACACGAATCACCGGTCGCGCCGGCAGCGTCGAGCCAGAATGTATGCGCCAGATCGGCCGCTGGCTCGACGACTTCCTGCATCACCCGTAGTAAGTCGCACCTCTCCAACACGCGCCGGTGCGATGGTCGCCGAAGGGCATCCCCGTGACATGATCACCCGCTGGTACTCCCCCGCCCGGTCGCACCCGCGGGGACGGTACGGGCCGCCTGCTTCCCCTACGCAAGCAGGCGTTGTTCAGCGGCAGGCGCGGGCTGCTCCCGGCGGCTCCACCGGCGGCGCAGCGCCGAGACCAACGACGTCACCGCAATGCCCACCGCGATAGACGCAAGCACACCGATAACGCGATGGTCACCGAAGAGCGAGTACACCTGGAAATGCGTGAGATAGGTGTACAGCGACGCTTCGGCAAGCACTCCGGCGACCATCGGAAGCGGTGTCGGGCAGTGCACCGCAGGCAGCCAGATCAGCAGGAGCAGCCCGCCGAGCACCAGCGCCTCGCGCAGACCGTCGCCGAAATAGCCGTGCACCGAGACGATCAGAACGGCCGTTACGACGACCCGCTGCCAGCTGTGCTGTGCTTTCGCAGCCGCCCACCCGGCCGCAAAGAACCAGAACGCCAGGTAGGTGAACCAGGCCTGCTGACCGAGGTGAAATCCGAACACGTCGTAGCGCAGCGCCATCCCGAAGGTGAGGAATACCGCGGCGAATCCAAACGGATAGCGCCGCTCGAGCCGATCCACCAACGGCACAGCCATCAGCAGAGCGAGCGCGACAAAGGTCCAGGACAGCACCTCGACGAACCACAGTCGACCCGCGGTCATACTGTCGTGTGGGCCGAGAATCTTGTTGGCCAACAACAGATTTTGCCAGGTGTAGTCGTTGGTGAAGACCAGCGCGATCGCGATCCACGCGATGGAGGGGATCGCGATCCAGGCGACGGTGGCGCGCAGCTGGCGGGCTCGTTCGGTGCGCGCAACGGAGGTCAGGCTGAACCGCGCGAAGTTGTACCCTGCGATACCCAACAGGATGTGGGCGCCACCCCACAGTTCGAACAGGCCGGCGTGGGAGCCGACAATCATCACGATGGCGGCTGCACGCAGCGCGACGCTGGTTTCCAGGGTGGCCGAGAACCAGCGACGCGACGGAGGCGAGTCCCGTGACAGCGCCTCGATGCGCTCCAACGGCAACTGCTGCCAGTCCGGCGGGAGCCGGCCCAACAGCCGCTCCAACCGCACTGACATCGCGACATAGTTCAGCGAGGTGCCTCCCAACGCCAGAAAAGTGCTGTCCGGTCCAATGCTGCGCGGGTCGACATGCAGTACGTCGACGAACAGCCTGCGCACACCGGTCGCTTCAACAGGCTGCGCGTCGGCCTTCGCCGCTGCGCGCACCGCGGCGTAGTCGGGCTTGCCGGAGACCAGCACCGGCAACTCCGGCAGCTTCACCACCAGCACCGCGGCGGCGGGCAACCCAGTCGCACGCATGGCAATCCGCCGCAACTCAGCCGGATCGTGGTCGTCGGTCGCGGCCACCAGCAGTGCCCCACCATCGGAGGTACAGCACGACATCACGCCATGCTCGCCGAGCACCGTCTCGACCCGCTGCAGATCGATTCGTAAGCCGAACAGCTTGACGAAGCGCTGGCTTCGGCCGATCACCTCATACAACCCATCAGCATTTCGCCGCGCGATATCACCGGTCCGCAGTTCGTCGACGGTCCGGCCGACAGCCAGATCGGCGCGGGACTCCGCGTAACCCAACATGACGTTCGGGCCGCGGTAGACCAGTTCACCAGTCCCCTGCTCGGTCCATCCGTCCAACGGTTCGATTGTGAACGATCCGCCGGGAATCGGCCGTCCAATCGAACCCGGGTGGTGCTTCGCGAGATCCGGCGGTAGATAAGCCATCCGGGCGGTGGCCTCGGTGGCGCCGTACATGACAAAGAACTGCCAGCCCCGGCGCGCACCGAGTCGGGCGTATCGGACCACCCGCTCCGGTTCGAGGTGCCCACCGGCCTGGGTGACATAGCGCAGGTGCGGCAAGTCCATGTCCTCGAAGCCGGTGCACTCGAGCAGGTCGAAGGTGTAGGGCACGCCCGCAAACGATGTCCCGCGGTGACGCCTGAACAGTTCCCAGAAGTCGCCGTCCACGACCGATCGGTCGGTCAGGATCAGCGCCGCTCCGCGTAGCAGGTGGCTGTTGATCACCGACAGTCCATAGCAGTAGGACATCGGCAATGTAGTTGCAGCGCAGTCACTTCCGGTGATCTCGAGGTACTCGGCGATAGCGTCCGCATTGGCGAGCAGGTTCGCCCTCGACAACCTGACCAGCTTAGGTGAACCGGTACTGCCGGAGGTACTCAGCAGCACGGCCAACTCGGCGTGCAGGGCCTCACCGGCTGGGTCGCCGAGGATCTTCACTGCGCCGTCCCGACCGACTTGGGCATCGGGTACATAGGTGGCCTCGAGCAGGCTCGTGTCACGGTCCGGCGGGACCGGAAGGACGACGTGGTGTCCGGCGAGTGCCGCCAAATAGCCTACCAACGAGCCGATTTCGTTGCGGGTCCGGATCAGTACGAGACGCCTGCGGTCGCCGAGCTCCGCAGCTGCAGCTTCGACTCGGTGGGCCAGGTCCACATACGTCAGGCGCTCCGAATCGGTGATGACCGCGACACGTTCACCGAACCCGGCCAAATGCTCGACGACCCCCGTCATGACTGCGGGCCGAACACGATCGCACGACCGAGCACCTCGAGTCGAACCCTGGCGCCCACCGGCGGCGGTTCCATGCTGGTCTGTCGCACGCGAATCGGAGTCTGCTCCCCTGGCAAATCAATGGTGAGCAGCACATCGGAGCCGAGGAACTCGGTGCCCACCACCGTCCCGACTCCGGCGGCCGAACCTCGGGCGCCGAGAGGGGTCGCCACCAGCTGTTCGGGGCGAAGCATGATGGTCGCGGGGCCATGAGTATCGCTGGGGTGTACCGCTATCGCACCGAGCACGCAGTCGGCGGTGGCGGCGTTGACGGTCGCCGGCAACAGCACACAATCGCCGAGAAACTCTGCGGTGAAACGATCCCCGGGAGCGGTGTAGACCTGCGCGGGTGTGCCGACCTGAGTGAACCGGCCGGCGCTCATGACGGCGACCTGGTCGGCGGTCGACAACGCCTCTTCCTGATCGTGGGTGACCAACAGGGTGGTCACGCCGGCATCTGTCAGCGTCTGCGTGACCGCTCTGCGGGTGGCGGCCCGTAGCCCGGCATCCAGCGCGCTGAAGGGTTCGTCGAGCAGCATGAGTACGGGTTGACGCGCCAGTGCGCGCGCGAGCGCCACCCGCTGCTGCTGGCCACCGGAGAGTTGATGAGGACGGCGCTCGCCGTGATCAGCCGGCAGCGACACCATGTCCAGCAGTTCGGCCACCCGCGCGCGGGCCTTGCCGCGCCGTCGACCACCACCCAACCCGTAGGCGATGTTCTGCGCGACGCTCAGATGCGGGAACAGTGCACCGTCCTGGGCTACATACCCGACGTTACGGCGTTGCGGTGCAACGAATTCTGATGCGTCAGCCACAACGCGGCCATCGATCGCGACGGTGCCGCGGTCGGGTCGATCGAACCCGGCTATCAGGCGCAGCAGCGTTGTTTTGCCACAGCCGGATGCACCCACGACAGCGGTGATGGTGCCGGGTGCACACTTGAGACCGACACCGTCGAGCACAAGGTTCGCGCCAAAGTGCTTCGTCACGTCATCCACCATCAGGGCGCCCGGGGTACTCATACCCGCACCATCCGGGTCGCCTGATGCAGCAGAATGAGCGCGACCGGAATCGCGAGGACAATCATGATCAATGCGTAAGGTGCCGCGGCCGCGTAATCCAGTTCGCTGCTGAATGACCAGAAGCGCATCGCCAGCGTGCGAGTGCCCGTTGGTGCCAGCAGCAGGGTGGCGGTCAATTCGGTTGCTACCGCGACGAATACCAGCGCCGCCCCGGAGGCCGCCGCGGGTGCGGTCAGGGGCAGCGTCACTCTGGCGAAGGTTCCCGCGGGCGAGACGCCAAGGGCCCGGGACGTCTCCTCCAGACCGACCGGCAGCTGCGCCAGCCCGGCTCTGATGTTGACCATCGCGCGGGGCAGAAACATCAGCACGTAGGCGGCCACCACCAATGTCACCGTCTGATAGAGCGGCCTGGCCAGCTGAATGGTGACGGTGACCAGCGCGAGCGCGGTGACGATGCCCGGCAGGGAACTGGTGATCCAGTTGGCGCCCTCGACCATTCGGGCCAGTGGCCCTGAACCCCGCACCGCCACCCATCCAATCGGATAGGCCAGCAGTGTCGCGATGACCGCCGCGCAGCCGGCCAGCCCGGTCGTCTGGACCAGCGCCTCGGTGACCTCGGCGGGCGACCAGACCTCGGTCCCACCGATCCACAACCAGCGCGCCACCGTCCACAGCGGCACCGCCAGTGCCAGCAGCGCGATCAAGGTAACGCCGAGTTGTGCGGGAAGTGCGCTGCGGCCCAGCGGAAGTCGCGCACCCTGGCGCTGAGCTCCGGCACCCAGTCGCGCATAGCGGGCCTGGCCCCTGGCGGCGGCTTCGGCGGTCAGCAGCACCAGACAGCACAGCACCAAGGCGCCGGCCAGCATGGTACCGGCCGCACCGTCGAACGTCGCCTGGAACTGTTGAAAGATCGCCGTTGTGAAGGTGTCGAATCGCAGCATGGCGAAAGCGCCGTACTCGGCGAGCAGGTGCACGCCAATCAACAGGCCACCGCCGAGGATTGCCAGCCTGAGCTGGGGCAGCACGACCCGGAAGAACACCGCGACCGATCCCGAGCCGAGCGCACGGGCACTCTCCTCGATGCCGGGATCGATCCGCCGGAGCGTCGCCAGCACCGGAAGATATACCAGCGGGAAGTACGACAACGTGCTCACCAGCACGCCCGCGGTCAGGCCGTGCAGGTTGGGCACCACACTGACCCAGGCGTAGCTGTTGACGAACGCCGGCACTGCCAGCGGTGCCACGAACACCGGACGCCACCAGTGGCCCGCCGCCAGATCGGTCCGCTCCACCAACCATGCGGTCGCGATCCCGATCACCACGCACAGCGGAACGGTGATGACCACCAGCGCCACCGTGTTGATCAATAGTTCGCCGACTCGCGGGCGCACCAACAACCGGTAGGCCTGCTCCGGCCCGGTTCGCACCACCGCCCAGAGCACCGCGCCGAGCGGAATGAATGTTGCGGCCACGGTGAGTGCGACAGTCGCCGTCACCACCGGACCGGGACGTGTCCGGGCGGCGGTCGGTGCAACCGTGAGGGTGTCCACTGCGCTAGCCCTTCACCTATCCGCTCAGAGCAGCCCCGCCTTGGTCATCAGATCGGAGACCTCCTTGGCGTTCAGCGTCGACGGGTCCACCTCGGGCGCCTGCAGATCAGTCAGGGGCACCAATGCCGGATTCGCCGGGACCTCACTGGCGACTGGGTATTCGAACGAGGTGCCCTTTTCCAGCACTTCTTGCCCAGCTTTGCTGGTGATGAACGTAAGGAACTGCTGAGCCTGCTGCTGTTTCTTGCTGGACCTCAGCACGCCGCCACCCGACAAGCTGACGAACGCCCCCGGATCCTGGTTGCGGAAGTAGTGCAGCGCAGTGTTCGCGCTCATTTCCTTGGCCTTGGCCTGATCGCGGAACCAGTAGTAGTGGTAGATGACGCCGCCGTCGATCTGACCGTCGTTGACCGCTTTCAGCGTCGCGATATTGTCCTGCAGGAGAACGGCATTGGCTTTCATGCCGGCCAGCCAGGCCGCGGTGGCCGGTTGACCGGTCAGTTGCAGCATGGCAGCGACGATGGCCTGAAAGTCCGCTTTCGGTGGCGGTGCGCCCCATCGCCCTTTCCACTGCGGCTGCTGCAGATCCATCAAGGACTTGGGCAGCTGGTCGACGGGCAACTTCGCCTTGTTGTAGACGAACACTGTCGTGCGTGCGGCGACCCCGGTCCACTTGTTCGTTGATGGCCGGTACTGAGGCGGCACTTGGTCGACGGTTTCTTGATCGACGCCGGCGAACAGATCGGCACGCTCGACGGCGGCCATCGCCGGTGAGTTCTCGGTGAGGAACACATCGGCCGGCGACTTGTCGCCCTCGGCTATCAGTTGATTTCCGAGTTCGGTGTCGCCGCCTTGACGGTAGGTCACCTTGACGCCCGTTTCCTCGGTGAATGCCTCTATCCACTCCTTGGTCAACGACTCGTGCTGGGCGTTGTAGATCAGTAGTGCATCGCTGTCCTGCGAACCCGAGCAGGCAGTCAGCCCTAGGCCCAGGATCAGTGCTCCGACCGCTGCGATCCATCTCCGCCGTGCACGCATCATTGTCCTTTCGCGGTCCGAGATACCAGGACCCTGTTATGTAGCTAAGGATTGCCTAATGAGTCTAGCGGGAAATGCGGGCTTCTCGGATTCGTCGCGTGTCTTCCCAACACGCTCCCACGACCATGATCGTGCACGCGCACGCCGTCCCGACTAGCCACTCGCAGCCCAGCCCGCGCAACCGAGAACTTCGACCAGTTGAGATTTCGCGTCTGACCTCAAGAGACCCGACAACTGCTTGAGTTTCGTCTCTTCCTTCAGTCCTCTGAGACCGAGCCGTCCATTCTTCGCTCGTTTCACTCCAGAACCGGGTGCGCGACGGGATATGCGCCGGTTTGCTCGTTGCACTCGGGCCCTACGGGCACGTTGGACTTCAGGACGGCCGGGCGCATCCGGTCGGGCAGTGCGCGGAGGCCCACGATGGACAATGCGACCAGGGCGAGCGCGCAGGCCACGATGACCACCGGTGATATCGCCGGCACGATGTTCTCAATCATCATGTAAGCGCCGAAAAGAAGGAACAGCACGGCTGCGGCGAGCTGGATGATTCGCTCGGGCAAGTGTTTGCCGGCAACAGCCCCGACCAGAATGGCCAGCCCATCGGCCGCGACCATGCCGAGAGTGGAGCCTATCCACACGCCCTTCCAGTCGTTGTCCGCGGCGAGGGTGATCGTCGCGAGCATCGTCTTGTCACCGAGTTCGGCGAGGAAGAACGCGGAGGTGACCACGAAGAACGCCGGTGCGGTGGCCTTTTGGGCTAGAGAGGCCTCCTCGTCACTGAGCGAGTCACCACGCAGAGTCCACAGCCCGAAGAGGATGAACATCGCGCCGGCGATCAGTCCCAACAGCTGTGTTGGCAGCGCCGCACCCAGATAGTGGCCGATCGCAACGGAAAGCACGTGAACCGCGGTGGTCGCGGCGGTGATCGCGGTGAGCACGACCCACCAGCGGTACCGCAGTGCGAAAGTCATTGCCACAAGCTGGGTCTTGTCACCCATCTCGGCGACGAAGATCACCGCGAAACTCAACAGCAAGGCAGCCAGCACCTACGACTCCTACGTCGGTGGCTGCCGGTTGAGGAATCTCAGTAGATGCCTCCGGCCGGCAACCGAAACGGTTCATACGGCCGAAGGTCTCGCCCACCGGTCAAGTGCACCGGTTCGTGCAACCGGGCTCTACGAGTGGTACCGCAAAGCCAGTATGTCGATTGCCCGATTCGGGGGCTACTCCCCTTCGTCCTCGACAGCTTAGCCACACCTCGGCCGTATCCGCAAGTTCGGATGCGTGAAAGCTACTGCCTCACAACATTTTTGGAACCCACGGAATTGCAACTTTGGATGCCCGAACTAATTGTCCGCACGTTATTTCTCTGCGTCTGCCGCGAATACAGTGCCGTGACCGCGGGTCCGCCGCTGCGGGACGAGCGCCGTCGGGGCCTTCTCTGTAGCAGGTCCCCACTTATCAGGCCCAACCGCCTCCGCCGTTCTACACTGACCCGGAATCATGCCCGTTCACCCACGCGCGATCGGCGGTAGATTTCGACATGAGCCAGTCCAGACCATCCAGCATCGGAGTGCTCACCAGCGGTGGCGACGCACCCGGCATGAACCCGGCGGTGCGCGCAGTCATCCGGACCGCGCTGCACCACGGCATAGACGTGTACGCGATCCACGAGGGCTACCAGGGCCTCGTGCGCGGAGGCGACCTCATTCGGCGCATGGAAGCCATGGGTGCCGAAGGCATCCTGCACAAGGGCGGTACCGCCATCGGCACCGCCCGATCCAAGGAATTCCGGACCCGGGAAGGCCGGCGGTCGGCCGCCCGCAACATGATCGAGCGAAGCATCGATGCGCTCGTGGTGATCGGCGGCGACGGTAGTCTGACCGGCGCCAACACGTTTCGTGAGGAATGGCCGGAGTTGCTGGCCGAGCTGGTGGAGGCGGGAGAGATCACGTCCGAGTCCGCCACCGCCCACTCCGTCCTGCGGATCGTCGGTCTCGTCGGTTCCATCGACAATGACATGTCCGGCACCGACATGACGATCGGCGCCGACACCGCACTGCACCGCATCGTCGAGGCGATGGACGCGCTGCGCAGCACGGCCGCGAGTCACCAGAGATCCTTCGTCGTCGAGGTGATGGGTCGGCATTGCGGCTACCTCGCCGTGATGGCCTCCCTGGCAACCGCGGCCAACTGGGTGCTGATCCCGGAGAATCCACCGGCCGCGGACTGGCCGCAGCGGATGTGCCACGACATCAAGGCAGGCCGCCAGATCGGCCGGCGGCAGAGCATTGTCGTGGTGGCCGAAGGGGCGCAAGACCTCGACGGAAATCCGATCACCGCGGATCAAATCAAGACACTGCTGGAAACCGAACTCGGCGAGGACACCAGGATCACCATCCTGGGGCACGTTCAGCGTGGCGGCGCGCCGAGCGCGTTCGACAGATACCTGGCCACTCTGCTGGGCCATGCGGCCGTCGAACGGCTGCTCACCGATGACGCCGAAGCTCCCGCACAGGTGATCGGACTGCGCGGCAACCGGGTGGTCACCTCTTCCCTGACAGAGTGCGTCCAACAGACCCATGCGGTGGCCGAGAGAATCAAGGCCCGCGACTTCGAGGGCGCAATGTTGTTGCGCGGCGGCAGTTTCCGGCAGTCCTACAAAATCCTGCAGACGATCCAGCAGGCCGCTGCCCGCCCGACACCGACGGGACGACGGCGCTTCCGCATCGCGATCGTCCACGCCGGCGGACTCGCGCCGGGCATGAACAACGCGGTGCGGGCCGCCGTGCGACTCGGCCTGGACCGCGGCTACTCGGTGCTGGCGGTCAAGAACGGATTCCGCGGACTGCGCCAAGGCGACATCCAGGAGATGGGATGGATGGACGTCAGTGGCTGGGTGTCCGACGGTGGCGCGGAGATCGGGACCAACCGGTACATCCCCAGCGGGGTGGCGATCGAGCAGATCGCCAGACAGATCGTGGCGCACCGGATCGACGGGATCATCGTGGCCGGCGGGCGGGTCGGCTATCAATCCGCCTACGAATTGCACAACAGTCGCAGCAGGTACCCCGATCTCGACATCCCCGTCGTGTGTATGCCGATGACAATCAACAACGACGTTCCCGGTACGGAACTGAGCATCGGCAGCGACACCGCCCTGAACAGCATCGTCTCCGACGTGGACAAGATCCGGCAGTCCGCGGTGGCCACCCGGCGGGTGTTCGTCGTCGAGGTCATGGGACGGGACTGCGGTTACCTCGCGCTATTCAGCGGGTTGGCCTCGGGTGCGGAGCGCATCTACATGCCCGAGACGGGAATCACCCTCGACTCCCTGACCGCGGACATCAGTGCCCTGGCCGACGGCTTCCGCTCCGGTGAGCGACTCGGGCTGATCATCCGCAGCGAAGGAGCCGATTCGGTGTACAACACGGGTTTCATCACATCGCTATTCGAAAAGGAGGGCGGCGACCTGTTCGACGCGCGTCAGGCGATCCTCGGTCACGTCCAGGAGGGCGGCGACCCGTCGCCGTTCGACCGGATACACGCCACCAGCCTGACCGCGCGCTGCATCGAGTTCCTCTCCGAGCAATTCGAGTCGGGCGGCCGCGCCAGCGCCATGCTCGGTTTCCAGTCCGGACGACTGCAATTCACCGATCTGACGTCCTACCCTGCACTCGTCGAACCGGTATCTCGACGCCCCATCGAACAACGCTGGATGGAACGGCTGACCCTGGCCGAGATCATGCGGGGTTGACCCTGCGCACACCTCGCGTGACGACTTCACGACCGCGGCAGCCACGTGGGTGGTGTTACTCTTTAGCTCGGCTAGGTGAATTTCCCGGGATCTGATCCCTCGCTCGCCGTACCCGACGCCACGACGCCGCATGGAGGTAGTGCCGCAATGCCTGCCGCGCCCGGCGCGACTTCCCGCAGGGCCCACCAGCGCGTCGGCGCGCCGGTGGCGCCTCCGCACAAGGGCGGCCTCGCGGTGTGGATCCGCCGGCTGTCGCTGCCGATCATCCTGGGCTGGATCGCGGTCATCGCGGTACTCAATACCGTCGTTCCTCAGCTTGAAGTCGTCGGACAGATGCGATCGGTGTCGATGACGCCCGACGAGGCGCCTTCGGTGATCGCGGTGAAGCGCGTCGGGCAGGTGTTCGACGAATTCCACTCCAACAGCTCGGCGATGATCGTGCTGGAGGGCGAACGGGCGCTCGGCGATGAAGCGCACCGCTTCTACGACGAGATGGTGGACCGGCTCGAGGCCGACACCAAGCACGTCGAGCACGTTCAGGACTTCTGGGGCGACCCGCTGACGTCGGCCGGAGCGCAGAGCAGCGACGGTAGAGCCACCTATGTGCAGGTGTACCTGGCCGGCAACATGGGCGAAGCCCTGGCCAACGATTCGGTGGAAGCGGTCCAGAACCTCGTGACGGGACTCAGCCCGCCCCCAGGCGTGAAGGTCTATGTGACCGGGCCGTCGGCGCTGGCGGCCGACCAGCATATCGCCAGTGACCGCAGCATGCGGATGATCGAGCTGATGACCTTCTCGGTCATCATCGTCATGCTGCTGTTCGTCTACCGCTCGATCATCACGTTGCTGATCGTGCTCGTGATGGTGGTCCTCGAACTCGCCGCGGCCCGTGGCGTGGTCGCGTTCCTCGGCTACCACGAGATCATCGGGCTGTCGATGTTCGCAACCAATCTCCTCGTCACACTCGCCATCGCCGCAGCGACGGATTATGCGATCTTCCTGATCGGCCGGTACCAGGAGGCCCGCGGCAGGGGCATGGACCGCGAAGACGCGTACTACGACATGTTCCAGGGCACGGCCCACGTGATCCTGGGATCGGGTATGACGATCGCGGGAGCCACGCTGTGCCTGCACTTCACCCGGCTCCCCTACTTCCGGTCGCTGGGCGTCCCGTTGGCGGTCGGGATGGTCATCGCGGTGTTGGCCGCGCTCACCCTGGGACCGGCGGTGATCACCATCGCGAGCAAGTTCGGCCTACTCGAGCCCAAGCGCGCGATGCGCGTGCGGTTCTGGCGCAGGATCGGCACCGCGGTGGTCCGCTGGCCCGTCCCCATCCTGGCCGCGACGATCGCACTGTCGCTCGTCGGCCTGCTCGCGCTGCCCGGCTATCAGACCAACTACAACGACCGCAACTACCTGCCCGCCGACCTGCCCGCAAACCAGGGATACGCGGCGGCCGAACGGCACTTCTCGCCCGCCCGGATGAACCCCGAACTGCTGCTCATCGAGGCCGACCACGACCTGCGCACCTCGGCGGACTTCCTGGTCATCAACAGGATCGCCAAGGCGGTGCAGCAGGTGCCCGGCATCTCCCGCGTCCAGGCAATCACCCGGCCGCAGGGAACGACCATGGAGCACAGCACAATTCCGTTCATGCTGTCCATGAGCGGCACCAACCAGACGATGAACCGCAAGTACATGCAGGACCGGATGGCCGACATGCTGGTCCAGGTCGATGCGATGCAAACCAACATCGACACCATGGAAAAGATGATCGTGCTCATGGAGCAGATGAACACGACCATGAAATCCATGGTGGCCAAGACGCACAACATGGCCGCGGACATCGCCGATCTACGGGACCGCATCAGCAACTTCGACGATTTCCTGCGGCCAATGCGCAATTACTTCTACTGGGAACCACACTGTTTCAACATCCCCGTCTGCCATGCGATCAGGTCGACGTTCGACAGCCTCGACGGCATCGACACGATGACCGACGCCATCCAGAGCCTGCTGCCCGACATGGACCGGCTCAATGCGCTCATGCCGCAGATGTTGGCGTTGATGCCGTCCAACATCGCCACCATGAAGACGATGAAGACCATGATGCAGACGATGTACCAGACGCAGAAGGGTCTGCAGGATCAGATGGCCGCCATGTCGGACGGCCAGTCGGCAATGGGTGACGCCTTCGACACGGCAAAGAACGACGACACGTTCTACCTGCCGCCGGAGATATTCGACAACGAAGAATTCAAACGCGGCATGAAGAGCTTCCTGTCGCCGGACGGTCACGCGGTGCGCTTCATCATCAGCCACGAGGGCGATCCGATGTCGGTGGAAGGAATTTCGCGCATCGACGGGATTAAGCAGGCCGCCAAAGAGGCTATGAAAGGCACCCCCTTGGAGGGATCCAAGATCCTCCTCGGCGGCACCGCGGCGACCTTCAAGGACATGCAGGAAGGCAACAACTACGACCTGCTCATTGCCGGCATCTCCGCCCTGGCGCTGATCTTCATCATCATGCTGCTCATCACCCGCAGCATCGTCGCTGCGGCGGTCATCGTCGGTACCGTGGTGTTGTCGCTGGGCGCGTCGTTCGGTTTGTCGGTCCTGATCTGGCAGCACATCATCGGCATCCACCTGCATTTCATGGTGATGGCGATGGCGGTCATCATCCTGCTGGCCGTCGGCGCCGACTACAACCTGCTGCTGGTGGCGCGGTTCAAGGAGGAAATTCACGCGGGCCTGAACACCGGCATCATTCGTGCCATGGGCGGCACCGGGTCCGTCGTTACCGCCGCCGGCCTGGTGTTCGCGTTCACCATGGCGTCGATGGCGGTCAGCCAGCTCACGATCATTGCCCAGGTGGGTACCACCATCGGACTGGGGCTGATGTTCGACACCCTGGTCATCCGTTCCTTCATGACGCCGTCGATCGCGGCGTTGATGGGCCGGTGGTTCTGGTGGCCGCAGCTGGTGCGGTCACGTCCTGCGCGACGAGAGCCGCTGGACGCCTGACCGCACCCGATACGCTCGCCGCCGAGTGTGCAGGTTCTCGGTGGTAATTCGTCGAATCGTCACCGATGACCTGCACAGTCGGCGCAATCAGCGTGCCGCCCGCCATCACGGCGACCGCGCGCGAGACGCCCAATGCCTCGGTTGCTCTGACTCGCCCGCTCATCGACCCCAGTGTGCCGGGGCCACTGCGCACCGCCCGGCAAATCCAGATCACCGTTGCGCACTGGGCGGCGCCGCCCGAAGTCGCTATGCTGGCGCCTTCGAAAGAGGAGCGACGATGACCGCTGACCCCGCCGTCACGGGTTCGCCCGGGGTTCCGGATGCGCGCGGTCATATCCGCCTGACCTCCCACAACGCCGGTATGCACGCGCCCGCCATCCGATGGGGCGCAGCGACCGGGGTGCAGCGCGGGCCGGTCGTCGGCACCACCACCAACCGTGCCCACCGCAACGTGATCGGAACGCACAGCGGTTCTTACGGCGTGTACCGGGCCTTGGCCGTCGCCGCCGGTGTGCTCTCACGGGAGCACCGCGCGGACCTGACCAATACCTCACCGACCGACACCGTGGGGCCGTACTCGCAATGGGCCGACGCCGCCAAGATCGTCAGCCTGGACCCGTGGGGCGCTACGGTGGCCGAGGTGTTCTCCGGCGAGCTCGCCGCCGGGCTGGACATCAAGCCGACCATAGCCGTAACCAAGGCCCACGTGAACCTGCCGGAGATCACCGAGGCGATCGCCAGGGGTCGCCTGCGGCCCGACGGGCGGGTGTTGCTGCCCGGTGGCGCCGCACTGGTCACCAAGGCCGCCATCGAGCCGGTCTGGCACCTGCCGGGTGTCGCGGGTCGCTTCGGTTGCACCGAGACCGATTTGCGCCGTGCGCTTTTCGAGGAGACCGGCGGGATGTACCCGGAGCTGGTGACCCGCTCGGACCTCGAGGTGTTCCTGCCGCCGATCGGCGGGCAAACCGTCTACATCTTCGGCTCCGCAAGCGATTTGGCAGATCCGCGGGTCGAGCTGACCGCCCGCGTACACGACGAGTGCAACGGGTCGGACGTCTTCGGATCCGACATCTGCACATGCCGCCCCTACCTCACGCACGCCATCGAGGAATGCATCCGCGGCGCCCAGCGCGGCGGTGTCGGCCTGGTCGCCTACTCGCGCAAGGAGGGTCGGGCGCTCGGTGAGGTGACGAAGTTCCTGGTCTACAACGCCCGCAAGCGCCAGGACGGTGGCGACACGGCCGATCGGTACTTCGCCCGGACCGAGTGCGTGGTCGGCGTGCAGGACATGCGGTTCCAGGAGCTGATGCCCGACGTCCTGCACTGGCTCGGTATCGGCAGAATTCACCGGCTGGTCTCCATGAGCAACCTGAAGTACGACGCGATCACCGGCTCCGGTATCCAGGTCGACGAGCGGGTCAACATCCCCGACGACCTGATCCCAGCCGACGCCCGGGTGGAGATCGACGCCAAGATGGCCGCCGGCTACTTCACGCCCGGTCCCGTGCCGGACGCCGCGGAACTCAAGACAGCCAAGGGCCGGGGCCTGTCCGGGTGACCCGGGTGGACACCGACGCGGTCACCGAACTGCGCAGCACCACCGCCGTGCGTGAACGCGCGGCGCAACTGCTGGCCCGCGCCCGGGCCGGCGACTCACCCTGGTTCACGGTGCATGACGATGCCCTCGCCACCGCGGCCGACGAAGTCGCCGATGTCACCCGCGCGCGCTACCCCGATCTGAACATCCCGTATCACAGCCGGTGGCGTCATTTCGAGGCCGGTGGGGTGGACCGTCGCGCCGAACTCGACGCCCGGCTGGCGGACCGCGACGACGCGGAACGGGCCCGCGCGATGATCGACCTGACCGTCGTCAGCGTGTTACTCGATGCCGGGGCCGGGCCGGACTGGTGCTACCGCGAGGCCGGACGCCGGTACACCCGTTCAGAAGGATTGGCCGTGGCCAGTTTTCGCGCCTTCGGAGCCGGGCTGTTCTCCAGCGACCCCGATGATCCGCTGCGAGCCGACGTGGCCGCACTGCGCACGCTTACCACCGAGCAACTCGCCGCGGCGTTGCAGGCCGGGCCCGGAAACGCGCTGGTGGGCCTCGACGGCCGGGTGGCCTTGCTGCACCGCCTCGGCGGCGCTGTCGACGGTCGGCCGGGGACCCTTTTCGACCGCCTCGTCGATGGTCCGAGCCCGCTTCACGCGCACCGCATTCTCACCGAACTGTTGACCTGCCTGTCCGGTATCTGGCTGGCGGACAACAGTATTGGCGGCCAACCGCTAGGCGACTGCTGGCCCCACCCGGCCGTGACCGGACCGGGGCTGACCGATGGCTGGATGCCCTTGCACAAGCTGTCGCAGTGGTTGACCTACTCGCTGTTGGAACCCTTCGAATGGGCCGGGGTGCCAGTCGACGGCCTCGCGGCCCTGACCGGCCTGCCCGAGTACCGCAACGGTGGACTCTTGCTGGACAGCGGCGTGCTGCGGCTTCGCGACCCGGCTTTCGCGGTGCGCCCCTGGGTCGTGGGTGACGAACTTGTTGTCGAGTGGCGCGCGCTGACGGTCGCACTGCTCGACGAGGTGTCGGTGCTGGTGTGCGCGCGGCTGGACGCCGACCTGCCACTGGCCTGTGTGCTCGAGGGCGGCACCTGGTCGGCGGGCCGCGCCCTGGCCGCCCGACTGCGCAATGGCCTGCCACCGTTGAACATCGTCAGCGACGGCACGGTCATCTAGAAGGAGCGGCGCACCAGTGCAGAATCTCACCCTGATCGATCACCCGCTGGTTCAGCACAAGTTGACCCTGATGCGCCGGAAGAGTGCCTCCACCAACAGTTTCCGCCGTTTGCTCAACGAGATCTCGACCCTGATGGCCTACGAGGTGCTGCGCGATCTGCCGATGCACGAAATCGAGATCGAGACGCCGTTGGAAACCACCACCGGCAAGGTGGTCGACGGCAAGAAGCTGGTTTTCGTATCGATCCTGCGCGCCGGCACCGGCATCCTCGACGGCATGCTGGCCGTCGTTCCGTGCGCCCGGGTCGGGCACATCGGGCTGTACCGCGATCCGAAGTCCCATGTCGCCATCGAGTACTACTTCAAGATCCCCGGCGATCTGCACGAGCGTGATGTGGTGGTGGTCGACCCGATGCTGGCGACCGGCAACTCCGCGGTGGCGGCGGTGGACCGCCTCAAGGAACACGGCCCGCAGTCGATCAAGTTCGTCTGCCTGCTCACCTGCCCCGAGGGCATCGCCGCGATGCACGCAGCCCATCCCGACGTGCCGATCTTCACCGCCGCCGTGGACCGTCAACTCGACGAGCACGGCTACATCCTGCCGGGACTCGGCGACGCGGGCGATCGAATTTTCGGCACCAGGTAACCCGGCAAACCAGCACAGTAGTCCGTCAGGATTGCGGTAGCGGCTCGTTCTCAACGACATGGCCTGGATGCTGCTGGTCGCACCGGTCGGCGCCGTCGTCGCCATGAACCTTCTCCTCGCCGCCGTCTATCACCGTCGCCGTGGTACTGCTGCGCTTCGTCAAATGCCGACTCATCGTCCGGTACTTCATGGAGGTGCGCACCGCCCCGACATGGCTCAAGTTGTCCACCGATGCGTGGCTCGCCTTCCTTTGGCTCGCGATGCTGGGAATCTACCTATTCTGACGTGGCCGGCGGTGTCTCAGTACAGTCGATGCGGGCATCTGCACGGCGAGGAGGTGAGCCATGACGACGGCTGTCGTGGTCATGCTGGCTCTGCTGGCCGCTCTCTGCGCAGCGATCGGCATCGTCGTGCGGCAACTGGCCACCCGCCATGTGCCTGCCGAGGACGGCATGAGTTCTTCGATGTTCACCTCGCTGCTACGCAATCCCATCTGGTGGGCAGGCACCGGCGCCGCGGTTCTGGGATACGCCTTTCAGGCCTTGGCACTGTCTTTCGGCTCATTGTTGCTGGTCCAACCGCTGTTGGTGTCCTCGCTGCTGTTCGCGCTGCCGATCAGCGCCCGGGTATTGCATGTTCGGGTGACCCGCGCCGAATGGTTGTGGGCGCTGCTGCTGACCGCGGGACTGGCCGTCTTCGTACTGGTCGGCAAACCGCGGGAAGGACACTTCGAGCCGTCGCCGACCTCCTGGCTGCTGATAGCGCTGTGCGCACCGTTGATCATGCTTTGCGTGGCGGGCGCGGCACGTACCCTCGGCAACCGGCGCGCGGTGCTGCTGGCTATTGCGGTCGGCGTCATGTTCGGAATGGTCGCGCTGCTGACCAAGCTTTGTACGCATCGGCTGGAGACCGACGGACTGCTCCGGATGCTCGCGACACCGGCGCCCTACATGTTGGTGGTCCTCGCCGTCACCGGCACGGTGCTGCAGCAGTCGGCGTTCCACGCCGGCGCGCTGCAAACATCAGTGCCGACCATGTTGGTGCTCGAGCCCACGGTCGCGGTGCTGCTGGGAATACTGGTGCTGGGCGAGCAGCTCACCGTCCACGGTCCAGCCGTCCTCGCACTGCCTATCGCCGTGGCGGCGATGCTTGCCGGCACCATCGCCCTGGCGCGTGACAGCGCCACCCTCGACGAGCAGCTGGCACACGAAAGCCACGAGGAACCTGTTTAGCCGAGGTCGCCCAGCACGGCGGGTCAGGCGTCGGACATCGCTCCGGGACGGTTCGTGACGGCACGGCACTCATCGAACCGCAATCGCACCCGTGTCCCGCCGGAGTCACATTCGATCGCGGCGTCATCGGACAGCGCCCGCATCAACGGGATTCCGCGGCCACGAGTGCGGCTGCGCACCGGATCCTCGTCGAACCAGACACCGCGATCGGAAACCACAACCAGCAGGCTTCGACGGGTCGAGCTGTGTCTGGCCTCAAGCGACACCGGACCCGCTTCGGTAGACGAAAGGTAGGCGAATTCGGCCGAGTTGGCCAGCGCCTCGTTTACCGCCAACACGATGTCGCTGACACGTTCCTCGTCCAACGCGAATTGCGACCTGATCCATTGTCCGAACTCGTTCCTGACGGTCGCCACAGTCCGGGGATTGGCCTCGACAACGCGAATGAATTGCGCGTCCGCAGTATCTGCCTGCCGAGTGGAACTATCCATGGTGCCTAGTGACTACCCACTACCCGCACGGTCACACCGTCAGATCTTCCAGAGCCTCGTCGCGGCTCGGATAGACGTCGATGAATTCGGTGATACCGGTGATCTTGAGCGGGCGGCTGGTGGCCGGCCCGTCTGCCACCACGATCAGCCGGGCGTCCGGTCCGGACTCCTCGTTGGCGGCGATCAGTACCTGCATCCCCGCCGAGGCCAGGAAGTCCACGTCGGTCAAGTCGATGATCACGGCTCTCGGCTTCTTGCCCAGTGCGACGCGGATGCCGTCTGCCAGCGCAGGCGCGGTCAGCATGTCGATGGCGCCGGTGGCGGCAACAATCGCGACGCCGTCTTTCCACTCTTCGCCGACAACAAAATTCGCCACGTAAGGGTTGGTCGATGACGAATCTTCCCGAGCGTTCAAAACTCACCTCGTTGACTAGTTTCCGCAGAGTTCATATACCACATGGCGTTTCGCGGGGCCGCGGTCTGAACGAGGCAAGCGACCCGTGATAGTCCACGACTGCACACAGGTTATCCCACCGCACGGGCGGCAGTTGAAGGTGAACGGGTTCGGGGCGAGTACTCGGCGGTGTTGGCGAAGGAGACCGTTTCGCCAGCGCCCTCATGCGGCCGGCGCCCACCGAGCCTGTCCGAGGTGCCGGGGCGGCGGGTCGGCATCGGCGTACGGACCGTCCGGCTGCCGCGGTGGTATCCGGGTTGCCGCCGGTACCCGCAGACGTGGCCGACGCAGGCCGCCCTCGACGTCATAACGACGCACTTCCCGCGTAGACGTGACAATCCAGGTGAAACTCCTTGCCGACCAAGTCACCTCGATACGATCGCCAGCGATGAGAGCGATCGTGTTGCTTGCACACAGCGCCGAACTGGATCAGAGCGCTGCGGTACACGCTCTCGGGCTCGGCTGGACCACCGCCTCGACCCCGGTACCCCAGCACGCTCTCATCATCTTCGTCGAGGTTGACTGGGCCGAACTGGGCCGGTCCTTCCCGATCCGTGCCGAACTGGTCGACAGTGACGGTGTGCGCATCGCCCACACCGAGCACGGCGTCATCAACGCCAAGCGGCAGTCGGTGCACCCCGCGGGCACCCCGGTGACCATTCCGTTCATCGCCACCATCCCGACGCTGAATCTCACCGAGGGCCAGCGCTATCAGTGGCGGGTCCTGATTGACGACGAGATGCACGAGGACTGGCTGGCGAGTTTCACCGTCGTCGCCGAGAAGTGATCCGTCAGATACCGGTCCAAGCGATGTCGATCATCTCCTCGACATTGATCGCCTGAGCCTTCTGCGATTCCGGTGCATCGATCAGTTCGGCCACATGCGCCGCCGTGAAGCGCCGGATCTCGGCGTCGACGCCACCGATGATGCGCACCAGTTCGCCGCGGATCGACTTCGTCGACACATGGACGCTGATGTCGGAGGGCCGCGGTTTGGGAACGTCGATGATCAAGGCCAGCGGTTCGGCTGCCCGCGCGGTGGCGCGCAGGGCCACTTCCCCGTCGACCTTGTACCGCTGCTTGTCCAATCGGAGGTCCACCAGCAGGTCGATCTCCAGCGGGATGCGGATATCGAACCTGATCGTGTCGCCGATTTGCCGACTGGCGGTAGGCTCCCCGATCCTGACCTTCGCCGTGACACGGGCTATGCCGCCCGGTCCCTGCCCCATCGGGCCCAACTCGAACTCATCACCAGCAATCGCGGCGAAAGCCGACGCGACGCGCTCCTCGGTCACCGCAATCTCGAAGAACTTGCGGCCCCACTCCTCGTAAGTCAGGTAGTCGTATGTGGTCATAGTGCCAACACCGTCTCATGTCCGAAGCCGCAATTCGGGCAATTCGCGCCGACGGAGACTGATCGGATGATCACGGCGTTCGGGACCGCTGTGGCCTCACCGCGTCCGAGCTCAGCATCGAGTCATTCCTACCCGCCGTGGCGCTGGCACAATCGCGCTCATGACGCTCTCCACGCCGCCTGCCAGTTTCTGGATGCCGCTGCGGGTCCGCTACGCCGAATGCGACATGCAGGACCGCGTTTTCAACGCCCACTACCTGACGTGGATCGACATGGCACATACCGACGCGCTCGCGGAACTCGCCATTGAATACCGTGCGCTGGTCAACGGCGGTGTCGATCTGGTGGTGGCCGCCACTGCCCTGCAGTTCCGCTCTCCCGCCCGCTTCGATGACCGACTTGGGATCCGGACGCTGATCCACCCACCCGGAAATACCTCCTTGCGAAGCGATTTCACCATCCTCCGCGATGACGAACTGCTTGCGGAATGCGTGATGACCCACGTCTGCGTGGACGCTGTCACGTACCAGAAGACGCCTTGGCCAGACTGGCTGCGCGCCCTACTGCCTCCTGCGCCTGGATCTCGGTGACGCCCGCAGGTACCGCGACGGCTGCCGACTGTGGGGGCTTCGCATTGAAAACGGTCGATTGGCCTGAACAAGGCCCACCTTCGACGCGTTGGCAGGCGCGTTGGCAGGCCGGAGCGCGATTACCCGGGACGAGGCGAGGCGCCCGCAGTAGGGTCGCGTCATGAGCCATGATCACGGCCACCACCCGGACCGGGAACTCCCGCCGGGCATGGTGGAACAGCTCGAAATCGCCCATTCGGGCATGGTGTCGTTCGGGCAGCGGCCGTTTCTGACCGAACCCGGACAGCTGGACTCCTGGCGGCCGGATGTCGCCATCGTCGGGGCGCCGTTCGACATCGGCACCACCAACCGCCCCGGCGCCCGGTTCGGGCCCCGGGCCATCCGCGCGACGGCCTACGAGCCGGGGACCTACCACATGGACCTGGGCCTGGAGATCTTCGACTGGCTGGAGGTCGTCGACTTCGGCGACGCGTACTGCCCGCACGGCCAGACCGAGATCTCGCACGCCAACATCCGCGAACGGGTTCACGCCATCGCCTCTCGGGACATCGTTCCGGTGATCCTCGGCGGTGATCACTCCATCACCTGGCCGGCTGCCACCGCGGTCGCCGACGTGCACGGCTACGGCAACGTCGGCATCGTCCACTTCGACGCGCACGCCGACACCGCGGACGTCATCGAGGGAAACCTGGCCAGCCACGGCACACCGATGCGACGGTTGATCGAGTCCGGCGCCGTGCCGGGCACGCATTTCGTCCAGGTCGGTCTGCGCGGATACTGGCCGCCGCAGGACACTTTTGAATGGATGCAGGAGCAGGGCATGGTGTGGCACACCATGCAGGAGATCTGGGAACGGGGTTTCAAAGAGGTCATGCGCACCGCGGTCGACGAGGCCCTGGCAAAGGCCGAAAAGCTTTATGTATCAGTCGACATCGACGTCCTCGACCCCGCCCACGCGCCCGGTACCGGAACCCCCGAACCCGGCGGAATCACCAGTGCCGACCTGCTTCGGATGGTGCGCCAACTGTGTTACGAGCACGACGTCGCCGGTGTCGACGTGGTGGAGGTCGCCCCGGCCTACGACCACGCGGAACTCACCGTCAACGCCGCTCACCGCGTCGTGTTCGAAGCGCTGGCCGGTATGGCGGCACGCCGCCGCGACGCCGCCGGCGCGAAGCCCGGACCGCCCTCGCCGCTGGCCCGCTAGCACCACACATGGATTTCGGTCTGGTGCTGTTCACCAGTGACCGTGGTATAGCTCCGGCGGCGGCGTCCTCAGCCAACCTCGCCCGACCCCGACAAACTGCACAGGTGGAAAACCCTCGGTGTGACCGAGGTCCTCTTCGGCCTCCCCGACAAACCCGAACCCGACGTCGCCGCCCACGTCGAACGCCTCGCGACCAAACTCACCGCCCTGGACCTCTGAGCCCCCGCCGTCAGATCGGCGGCCAGGAATATTCGGACAGTTGTCCAGAAATTGTGGGACGCTCTGACACCGCGCACGTTCGCGAACTGCCCTCCGCTGCAAGCAAACAAGCCTCACCGGGTACTGCGGCGCCGGGTCAGCCGCCAGCCGCCGTACAGTGCAGCGGCCACCAGGAAGTTCACCAGGTAGGCGGTGTCGGCGCCATGCCAGTACCGCGCCACCGGCCCTTGGATCAGCGAGGTGTTCATGAAAGGGATCGCGGCGGCGTAGGCGAGCACGAACACCGCCACCGCGGCGGCCGCGTCAGTGCGATCGGTCGGTTCGAGAGCCGGGTTGATGCTGCGCCGCCCGTTGATCCGCAGCACCCAGTCGATGACGACGATGGCCACGAACGCCGGAATCCAGTAGCCGACCAGCAGCAGCACGTCGGTGAAC
>CAYLWH010000043.1:0-31170 GCA_964387245.1 uncultured Mycobacterium sp. | reverse complement strand
TCTCGCCGCCGCCGCACCATGACATCTACTCGATCGAGGATCTCGCCCAGCTGATTCACGACCTGAAGAACGCCAACTCGGCGGCGCGTATCCACGTCAAACTGGTCAGTTCGGTCGGGGTCGGTACGGTCGCGACGGGGGTGTCCAAGGCGCACGCCGACGTGGTACTCATCAGCGGCTACGACGGCGGTACCGGCGCGGCTCCGCTCACCTCGCTCAAGCACGCGGGCGCACCCTGGGAGATCGGTCTGGCCGACACGCAGCAGACACTGGTGCTCAACGGATTACGCGACAGGATCACCGTGCAGTGCGACGGCGGGATGCGCACCGCGCGTGACGTGATGGTGGCCGCACTGCTCGGCGCCGAGGAGTACGGTTTCGCCACCGCCCCACTCATCGTGTCGGGCTGCATCATGATGCGGGTCTGCCACCTCGACACCTGTCCGGTGGGCGTGGCGACGCAGAACCCGGAACTGCGGGACCGGTTCAACGGCAAGCCCGAGTTCGTGGAGAACTTCTTCCGGTTCATCGCCGAGGACATCCGCAGGCATCTCGCCGACCTGGGCTTCCGCAGCCTCGACGAGGCCATCGGTCACGCCGAACTGCTCGACACCGATGCCGGTGTGGCGCACTGGAAGAGCAAGGGTCTGGATCTGTCCAAGCTGTTCGCGGTGCCCACCGATGCGCACGCCGGGGCCACTGAGCGGCGGCGCGTCCGCGATCAGGAGCACGGTCTCGAGCACGCGTTGGACCAGACGCTGGTGGCACTGGCCGAGGGGGCGCTCGAAGACGCCCACCAGGTGGTGCTCGAACTACCGGTGCGCAACGTAAACCGTACCGTCGGAACGCTGTTGGGATCGGAGGTGACCCGGCGCTACGGAGCCCAGGGGTTGCCGGCCGACACCATCACCGTCAGACTCATCGGTTCCGCCGGCCAGTCACTGGGTGCCTTCCTGCCGCCGGGCATCACCATCGATCTCGTCGGTGATGCCAACGACTATGTGGGCAAGGGACTTTCGGGGGGGCGGATTGTTGTGCGCCCACCCGACGACGTGCTGTTCCTGCCCGAGGACAACGTCATCGCCGGCAACACCCTGATGTACGGCGCCACCTCGGGTGAGGTGTATCTGCGGGGCCGGGTGGGGGAGCGGTTCTGCGCCCGCAACTCGGGAGCGCTGGCCGTGACCGAAGGGGTCGGTGACCACGCGTGCGAGTACATGACGGGGGGCCGGGTCGTGGTGCTGGGACCGACCGGCCGCAACATGGCCGCAGGCATGTCCGGTGGCATCGCCTATGTGCTCGGCCTCGACTCGGCCAAGGTCAATCCGGCGATGGTGGAGTTGCAGCGCCTCGAACCAGAGGACCTGGCCTGGCTTCGTGACATCATCGCCCGGCATGCACAATTCACCGGTAGCACGGTGGCGGTATCCGTGCTGGCCGACTGGCCAAGGCGCAGTGCGCAATTCACCAAGATCATGCCCACCGACTACCAGCGGGTGCTGCAGGCGACCCGGATGGCCAAGGCAGAGGGCCGCGATGTGGACACGGCGATCATGGAGGCGACTCGTGGCTGATCCGCAGGGATTCCTCCAGGTGGCCAAGGTCGAGGCCACCAAACGTCCGGTGGACGAACGCATCGGCGACTGGCGCGAGGTCTATGAAGTGCAGGATCCGCACCAGCGTGCCGGCGAAGTGAGCCAGCAGGCCCGTCGTTGCATGGACTGCGGAATTCCGTTCTGCCACTCCGGTACCGCCGGTTGCCCGTTGGGAAACCTCATTCCGGAGTGGAACGACCTGGTACGCCGGGGCCGCTGGGACGCGGCCAGTGACCGCCTGCACGCCACCAACAATTTCCCCGAGTTCACCGGACGGTTGTGCCCCGCGCCCTGTGAGGCGGCCTGCGTGTTGTCCATCGCCGACGAGACGACCGGCGGCAGCGTCACCATCAAGCGGATCGAGCAGGCGATCGCAGACGAAGCCTGGATGGACGGCACCGTCGAACCTCAGCCTGCGGCAATCTCGACCGGCCGCAACGTGGCGGTCGTCGGCTCCGGACCGGCGGGACTGGCCGCCGCCCAACAACTCACCCGGGCCGGCCACCATGTCACCGTCTACGAGCGCGACGATCGCCTCGGCGGCCTGCTGCGGTACGGGATCCCCGAGTACAAGCTGGAGAAGTCGACGCTCAACCAGCGGCTGGCGCAGATGCGGGCCGAGGGGACACGCTTCGTCACCGACTGCGAGGTGGGGGTGGACCTGTCGGTGGATGTACTCCGGGGTCGCTACGACGCCATCGTGCTGGCGGTCGGCGCGCTGCGCGCCCGCGACAACGAGGTGGAAGGTCGCCACCTCGCCGGCGTACACCTGGCGATGGAGCACTTGGTGCCGGCGAACAAGGAGTGCGAAGGCGACGGGCCGTCATCGATCAGCGCCGCCGGCAGACATGTGGTGATCATCGGCGGCGGCGACACCGGCGCGGACTGTCTGGGCACCGCGCACCGTCAGGGTGCGGCCTCGGTCACCCAATTGGACTACAACCCCGAACCGCCGGAGCTTCGTGACGACTCGCTGTCCCCGTGGCCGACCTGGCCGCTGGTGTTGCGGGCCTCGCCGGCACACGCAGAAGGCGGTCTGCGCCGATTCGAAGTCGCCGTCCAGCGCTTCGTCGGTGACGAGGACGGCAACCTGCGCGCGATGGAGATCGCCGAGGTGACGGTGACCCGTGATCCGCAAACCGGCCGGCGCACCATCACACCGCTCGGCGAGACACTCGAACTGCCGTGTGACCTCGCGCTGCTGGCGATCGGGTTCGAAGGCGTCGAGCACATGCCGCTGCTGGACGGCCTCGGCCTCAAACTCAACCGGCGGGGAGCCCTGGGGTCCGGGCCGGACTGGCAGACCACCGCGCCCGGTGTGTTCGTCTGCGGTGACGCACACCGGGGTGCGTCGCTGGTGGTGTGGGCGATCGCCGAAGGGCGCAGCGCCGCACACGCGGTGGATGTCTACCTGATGGGGGACTCTGATCTACCGGAGCCGGTGAAACCGACGGCCCTGCCCTTGATGGTCGGTTAGTTCTCGGTTAGTTCACCTCCCCGCAACATCTGCATCGGTCGGGATACCACCTACCGGACTATGCTGAAGCGTCGTGACTAGACGAGGCAAAATCGTTTGTACGCTCGGACCCGCGACCGCAACTGATGGCATGCTTCGGGCACTCGTCGAGGCGGGCATGGACGTCGCCCGGCTCAATTTCAGCCACGGCGACCACAGCGACCACAAAGCCACCTACGACCGGGTGCGGGCCGCGGCCAACGCCACGGGCCGTGCCGTCGGCGTGTTGGCCGATCTGCAGGGCCCGAAGATCCGGCTGGGCCGCTTCGCGGACGGACCCGTGCGGTGGGCAGCCGGCGAGACGGTGCGCATCACGGTGGAGGACGTCGTCGGCACCCACGACCGGGTGGGAACCACCTACAAGCAGCTGGCCACCGATGCGCGGCCGGGTGATCGGCTGCTGGTGGACGACGGCAAGGTCGCGCTGGTGGTTGAGCACGTCGACGGACCCGACGTGGTGTGCACGGTCACCGAGGGCGGGCCGGTCAGCAACAACAAGGGCTTGTCGCTGCCCGGCATGAACATCTCGGTTCCGGCGCTCTCGGAAAAGGATATCGAGGATCTCGAATTCGCGCTGCGCCTGGGCGTCGACATGGTCGCGCTGTCCTTCGTCCGGTCACCCACCGACGTCGAGTTGGTGCATGAGGTGATGGACCGGGTGGGCCGGCGCGTCCCGGTGATCGCCAAGCTGGAAAAGCCGGATGCCATCGACAATCTCGAAGCCATCGTGCTGGCCTTCGACGCCATCATGGTGGCCCGCGGCGATCTCGGCGTCGAGCTCCCGCTCGAAGAGGTGCCGTTGGTGCAGAAGCGCGCCATCCAGATGGCGCGGGAGAACGCGAAACCGGTGATCGTGGCCACCCAGATGCTCGAATCGATGATCGAGAACTCTCGGCCGACCCGCGCCGAGGCCTCCGATGTCGCCAACGCCGTGCTCGACGGCGCCGACGCGGTGATGCTGTCCGGCGAGACATCGGTGGGCAAGTACCCGCTCGACGCGGTCCGCACGATGGCGCGCATCATCTCCGCGGTCGAGGAGAACTCCACCGAGGCGCCGCCGCTGACCCACGTTCCGCGCACCAAGCGGGGTGTCATCTCCTACGCGGCGCGGGACATCGGCGAACGGTTGGACGCCAAGGCGCTGGTCGCGTTCACCGAGTCCGGGGACACCGTGCGCCGGCTGGCCCGCTTGCACACCCCGCTGCCGTTGCTGGCGTTCACCGCGCTGCCCGAGGTGCGCAGCCAACTCTCCCTGACCTGGGGTACCGAGACGTTCATCGTCGACCATATGGAGTCCACCGACGACATGATCCGCTGCGCCGACCGTGAGCTGCTGTTAATGGGCCGCTACCAACGCGGCGACCTGGTGATCATCGTCGCGGGTGCGCCGCCTGGCACAGTAGGCTCGACCAACCTGATCCATGTGCACCGGATCGGGGAGGACGACCACTAGCGGGCGAACCACCCGAGGAGGATCCCTTGCCGGCAGCTTCAGACTTCGAGGAGCTGCTTGCGGTTCTGGACCTCCGCCGGGCCGACGAGGACACGTTCTTCGGCGTGCACCCCTCCAAGAACCCGATTCGCACCTTCGGCGGCCAGGCGATGGCGCAGGCGTTCGTCGCCGGCAGCAGAACGGTCAGCGAGAAACTGCCGCCGAGCGCGTTGTCGGTGCATTTCATCGCCGGCGGTGACCCCGCTGCTGACCTCGAACTCAAAGTTGTCCGGCTGCGTGACGAGCGGCGCTTCGCCAACCGCCGAGTCGACGTCGTGCAGAACGGCTCGCTGCTGGCGACGGCGCTCATCTCCTACCTGTCGGCCGGCAGCGGGCTGGAGCATGGCATTCCCGCGCCCGAGGTGGCGCCGCCGGACGGTCTGCCCAGAATCGACGACCTGCTCGTCGGTTACGAGAAGACGGTGCCGCTGTTCGTCGAGGCGCTGCGGCCGATCGAGTGGCGCTACACCAATGACCCGGCCTGGGTGATGCGGGACAAGGGCGAACGGTTGGAGCACAACCGGGTGTGGATGACGACACTCGGAGCCATGCCCGACGACCCTGTGCTGCACAATGCCGCGTTGGTGTACTCCTCGGACACCACGGTGCTCGACTCGATCATCACCACACACGGCCTGTCGTGGGGTCACGACCGGATATTCGCGGTGACGGTGAACCACTCGGTGTGGTTCCACCGTCCGGTGCGTTTCGACGACTGGGTGCTGTACTCGACGACCTCCCCGGTCGCCGCCGACTCCCGCGGTTTGGGCACCGGGCACTTCTTCGACAGCGGTGGGACACTGCTGGCGACGGTCGTGCAGGAGGGCATCGTCAAACACTTCCCCTCCCGCTGACCCGGCTATCGCCCGAACCTACATTTGGGTGGGAAAATCCGAGTGCTGCACACCATTTCGTCGATCTCGGCGTTACCGTGTCGGGGTCAGCGTGATGCTGAGCCGGTCCTCCAGATTGCCCTTGAACTCTTCCTGGCATTGCTGCTGGGCCGAGCGGTCGGAGCCGGCCTGCTCCATGCAGTCCATGAAGTCGCGGCCGCCGAATTCCTTGAACACGTGGAAGACGAAGAAGACCATGACGGCGCTGACGATGATGCCGAGCACACCCAGCGCGATTCCGGCGATCGCCATCCCGCCGTTGGTGGCCTCGCCGGCCCGGGCCCGCCGGTGGGCGATGAATCCCAGGATGATCGCGACGATCGCGAGGATGAACCCGCCGAAGACGGTGAACGACGCCGGCAGGGACAGGACGCCGGCGATGAGTGCGGCGGTTCCCAGCCCGTTCCTGGGAGCGGCCGGGAGCGCTCCGTATCCGGCGTACGGCTGCGGCGGCGGCGGGTAGCCCGACGGTGGCGGCGGGTAGCCCGACGGTGGCGGCGGGTAGCCCGACGGCGGCGGGGGATAGCTGCCCGGCGGATAGCCGCCGGGTGGATAGCTCCCGGGTGGATAGCTTTGCGGCGGATAGCCCGGCGCCGGGTAACCCTGCGGGCTGTACGGCGCGTACGAACCGGGCGCCACCGGTGGTGGCTGCGGTGTTTGCGGTGTCGCGGAAGGGATTTCAGGTTTGTCGGATGGCTCCGATGGTTCAGTCATGACTCGGCACTCCCGTCAGTCCGGTTGTGGACGATCGGCAGCCAGGGTACCCGGCGAGCGCGATCTGTAGGCGTGGACAGCAGATTTCCTGGGGCAGGTGGTGGGTCGCCACCACGACGCTGCGCTCCGGGGCGAACAGGGCGCCGGGCGTCAGCAGCGCGCGCAGGATTGCTTCGGCGTCGTCGGCGTCGAGGTGCTCGGTGGGTTCGTCGAGCAGCAGCACGGCGGCCCGGCAGAGCAGAGCGCGGGCCAACAGCAGTCGACGGCGCTGCCCCGCCGACAACGCGTCGGCTCCGCCGGTCAACACCGTGCCCAGGCCTTCGGGCAGCCCGGACAGCCACCGACTCAGCCCCACAGCGGTCAGCGCTTCGGTGATCTCGGCGTCTGTACAGTCGCCGCGGGCCACCAGCAGGTTGTCCCGCACCGTGGTCGCGAACACATGCGCGTCCTCTGCGAAGAATGTGACGGCACCGCGAAGTCGGGGTTCGCTCAGCGATGCCACCGGCGCACCGCCCACCCTCACCGTGCCGTGCGCCGGCGCCAGCAGTCCGGCCAGCGTCATCAGCAAGGTGGTCTTGCCGGCGCCACTCGGGCCGGTGACGGCCAGTCGTCCACCCGGCGGCAGCTCGACGCTGATCTCCAGTCCGTCGGCCGCACGGCCAGCTCGAATCCGCACGCAGTCGGCGCGCAGGGCGGTATCGGCCGGAAGCTCCGCCACCGCCGGTGTCGGCCGGGGCGCGGCGGTTTCGGTGAGTTCGAGCAGTCGTCGGGCCGCGATCCGGCCGCGGACGGCGGACATGGCCGCGCCGGGCAGCGCCGTGGTGGCCTCGAACGCCGACAGCGGCAACAGCATCAGGACGGCGACGGTGGTGGGTGCCAGCGTCGCCGACAGCCCGATCCCCGCGACGACGGCGCCGAGCACGCTGACTCCGATCGCCGCGGTCGCAGCGGCCGGGCCGAGTGCGGCCGGAGCGGCAGCGCGGTCCAGCGCGCGGGCCCAATTCCGTTGACGCTCCGCGGCTTCGGCGACGACGGCAGGCAGCCGGCCGCTGATTCGCAGCTCCGCGGCGTGCTGCAGCGCCAGCATCGCCGCGACGTCGCGGCCGGAGTGCGCAGCACGGGCGACCTCCTCCTGAGCCGCCGCACCCTGGGCGGACAGCCAGGGCGCGAGGCCGCCGGCCACCACCAGGGCGCCGGCAAGCACGAGAGCGGCGATGGGTGAAATCATCGCGACGACCGTCACGGCGGCGGCGCCGAGGATGACCGCGACCGCGATCGGCAGCACGGCCCGCACCAGCACGTCGGCCAGTTCGTCGACGTCGGACCCGAGGCGTCCGACCAGATCGCCGCCGGGAAGCCGCGCCGCCGGACCCGTCTCGGCGTGGGCGAGACGGGCGTAGATCTCACCGCGCGCCGTGGTGCCGGCCCGCAGTGCGGTGTCGTGGGAGGCGAGACGCTCGCAATAGTGCAGTACGCCGCGGGATATGCCGAACGCCCGCACCGCCACCACGGCCACACTCAGGTCCAGCACGGGGGGCATCTGCGAGGCTCGGGTGATCAGCCAGGCGGACACGCCCGCCAGCGCCAGTGCGCTGCCGAGTGACAAGACGCCACAGAGGATCGCCAGCGCCAGCCGCGGCAGCCGCGGCCGCAACAGGGCCAGTGCCCGCAACAGCGGATCAGACGCGAGCATGGCAACCCACGTGCACGATCTGATCAGCGATGGCCAGTACGGGCGCGCGATGACCGACCACGACGACGGTGTCGCCGAGCCGCGCCCGTCGCACAATCGCCTGCAGTACCCGGGCTTCGGCGGCCGGGTCCAGGTGGGCGGTCGGTTCGTCGAGCAGCAGCACCGGCGCGGGGGAGCCAAGCGTGCGGGCCAGGCCGAGGCGCTGTCGCTGCCCGAGTGACAGGCCAACACCCCCATGGCCGACGACGGTCGCCGTGCCGTCGTCCAGTCCGGCCAGCACGGTGTCGAAACCCGATTCGGCACAGGCGGTTTCGGGGTCTGGCAACTCGCCGAACAGGGCGAGGTTTTCGCCAATTGTGCCCGGCACCAGCACCGGTCGCTGCGCCAGCCAGGACAGCTGCCGCCACCAACCGCCGGCGTCGAGATCGCGGACGTCCACCCCGTCGACGGTCACCCGACCCGACGTGGGTCTGGTCAGGCCCGCGATCACCTGGACGGTGGTCGACTTGCCCGCGCCGTTGGGGCCGGTGAGGACGGTGACCCGGCCGGGTGTCAGTTCGGCGCTCAATCGGTCCGGTGCCGGTCCGTCGCGGCCATCGACGACGAGATCCGCTATCCGGATCGGTGCGCCCCGGGCCACGACGTTCGAGCGGGTGGTCGTGGTCACGGGAGAGTCGTTCGGCGTCTCGTCGATCAGTTCGAAGGCCTTGTCGGCGGCGGTTTTCCCGTCCTGGGCGGCATGGAACCCGGCCCCGACCCGGCGCAGCGGCCAGAAGACGTCGGGGGCCAGCAGCAGCACCGTCAGAGCGTTGGTCAGCGCGATCTCGCCGAACACCAGGCGCAGCCCGACGCTGACGGCGACCAGGGCGACGCCGAGGGTCGCGATCAGTTCCAGCACCAGGGTGGACAGGAAGGCGATGCGCAGTGTCGCCATCGCCGAACGGCGATGTGCCGCACCGAGTTCGGCGATCCGGCCCGACGGCCCGTCGGCGCGGCCCAGGGCGCGCAGGGTGGGAATACCCGCGACCAGGTCGAGCAGTCGGGACTGCAGGGTGGTCATCGCGACCAGGGCCGAGGCCGAGCGTTCCGCTGTCGCCAGACCGATGAGGACCATGAACAACGGGATGAGCGGCAGGGCCACCAGTACGACGAACGCGGATTGCAGGTCGTACCACGCGATCGCCGCGACAGCGCACGGGGTGAGGATCGCGGCGAGGAACAATGCGGGCAGATAGGCCGTGAAGTACGGGCGCAGTCCGTCGAGCCCGCGTAACACCACCGTGGCGGCGGCGTCGCGTTGTTGCACCAGCACCCGCGGTTCGGCGGCGGTCACCGAACGCAGCACCGCGCCGCTCAGGTCGGCGATGGCCGCACCCGCGCCACGCTGGCTCAGCCGTGCCTGCAGCCACGTGGTGGCGGCTCGAATCGTCCACAGCCCCAGCAGGATCAGCAGTGCGACTGTCCAGTGACCGATGGACCGGGTGGCAGGATCGGTGATGACGCCCGCGACGAGATGGGCCAGCACGATCGCCGAGGTGATCGCACATGCGGTGATCACCACCCCACAGCAGACGGTGGCGATCAGGAAGCGGCGGGTGCTGTCCGACAACCGCCACAGCCGTGGGTCGAGTGGCCCCCGCCGGGCGCCGCTCAGGACACGTGTCCCGCCAGACCGATCGGCTCCGGTATCCGTTCGGCCGAAATACGTTGCCGGAAAACCCAGTACGTCCAGGCCTGGTAGGCGATTACCAGCGGTGCGGTGATGACCGCGGCCCAGGTCATGATCTTCAGCGTGTACGGGCTCGACGACGCGTTGTAGATCGTCAGGCTCCAGTCCGGGTTCAGCGTCGAGGGCACCAGGTTCGGGTACAGATCGCCGAACATCATCACGATGACCAGTACCACGGTCAGCGTCGTCGCGACGAATGCCCAGCCGTCGTGGGTTCCGCTGCGCAGCAACACGATCGCGGCCAGCAGGGCGAGCGCGGCCGCCCCGAACACGATCCAGGTCCACGGTTTGCCGTGCGCGAACTCGGTCCACAACCCGAAGCCGGCGACGATCGCCAGGACGGGGAGCGAGATCCTCCGCGCCACCGCCAGGACGTTGGCACGGACTGCGCCCGAGGTCTTCAACGCCAGGAACGCCGCACCGTGCAGTCCGAACAGCGCACAGGTGGCCACTCCGCCCAGCAGGGTGTAGGGGTTGATGACGTCGGTGAACGACAACTGCATCTGCTTGTCGGCGTCCACCGGCACGCCGCGGACCAGGATCGCGAACGCCGTGCCCCACAGGATGGCCGGCAGCCATGACCCCACCGCGATTCCGACATCGGCCCACGTCCGCCAGCGCGGATCGTCGATCTTGCCGCGCCATTCGATGGCCACGATGCGCAGGATCATGGCGAACAGGATCGCCAGCAGCGGCAGATAGAGCCCGGAGAACACGGTGGCATACCAGCCGGGGAAGGCCGCGAACATCGCGCCGCCGGCGGTGATCAGCCACACCTCGTTGCCGTCCCAGACCGGGCCGATGGTGTTCAGCACCGCGCGCCGGTGTTTGTCGACGGCTCGGGCCTCTCCACCGGGACGTGCGCCCATCCGGCCGAGCGGCTCCATCAGCATCCCCACGCCGAAGTCGAAGCCCTCCAGCAGGAAAAATCCGATGAAGAGCACCGCGACGAGGATGAACCAGAACTCCTGCAGGCCCATGGCTATCAGCTCCTCAGTAGGCGAACGACAGCGGCGCGACGTCGGCGTCGTCCGGTGGCGTCGGCGGCGCGGGTTCGGAGTCATGCTCCAGCGGGCCCTCCGCGATGTAGCGGCGCATCAGGTAGAACCAGATCACCGCGAGGACCGCATAGGTCAGTGTGAACACGAGAAGCGAGAACCAGACCATGCCCGCCGAATGGTGCGACACACCGTCCTGCACCGTCAGGCGCACCAGCTGGTCACCGGTCGGGTTGGGCACCACCACCCAAGGTTGGCGGCCCATCTCGGTGAACACCCAGCCCGCGCTGTTCGCCAGGAACGGTGTGGGCAGCGTGACCAGGGCGAGTTTCGACAGCCAGCGCCGGTCGGGTATCCGGCCGCGCCGGGTGAGCCACAGCGCGGTGAGGGCGAAGGCCACCGGGAACAGCAGGAAGCCGATCATCGCGCGGAATGACCAGTACGTCACGAACAGGTTGGGCCGGTAGTTACCGGGACCGAACTTCTCGACGGCCTGCAGCTGCAGGTCCTCGACACCTTGCAGGGTGACCCCGGTGAACTTGCCCTCGGCCAGGAACGGCAACACGTAGGGCACCTCGACGACGCGGGTGATGCTGTCGCAGTTGTTCTGGGTGCCCACGGTCAGCACGGAGAACATCGGATCGGTTTCGGTGTGGCACAACGATTCCGCCGAGGCCATCTTCATCGGCTGCTGCGCGAACATCAGCTTGCCCTGTAGATCGCCGGTGATGAGCAGGCCGACCGTGGCGACCAGTGCCACCCAGCAGCCCAGGATGGTCGCGGGCCGGTACATGGTGGCCGTGTCCGAAGCTGTCACCGCTGCGGGCAACCCTCGGTTCGTGCGCTCGCGCACCATCCACCATGCGCTCACGCAGGCCACGAACGTCGCCGCGGTGAGGAATGCTCCGAACACCACGTGCGCGAAGGCCGTGATGCCGGTGTTGTTGGTGAAAAGCTCTGTGATGCTGTGTAGTTCGGCGCGCCCGGTCTTCGGGTTGAAGCTGGCTCCCACGGGATGCTGCATGAACGCGTTGGCGGCGATGATGAAGAACGCCGACATGTTGACCGCCACCGCCACGATCCAGATACACCCCAGGTGTACCGCCCGCGGCAGCCGTGTCCAGCCGAAGATCCACAGTCCGATGAAGGTCGACTCGAAGAAGAAGGCGACCAGGCCCTCCATGGCCAGGGGTGCGCCGAAGATGTCGCCGACGAAGCGGGAGTACTCGCTCCAGTTCATGCCGAATTGGAATTCCTGCACGATGCCGGTGGCGACGCCGATGGCGAAGTTGATCAGGAACAGCTTCCCGAAGAACCTGGTCAACCGGTACCACTCCGTCTTGCCCGTGATGTACCAGATGGTCTGCATCACCGCGATGAGCGGAGCCAGGCCGATCGTCAGGGGAACAAAGACGAAGTGGTAGACCGTCGTGATCCCGAACTGCCATCGCGAGACGTCGAGGGCATCCATGAGCACCATCTCCCGACTGCGGGCGGAACTGGGTACTACGGAGTGTAGTAGTTTGCGTGGTACACCACCAGGGTGGTGTACCACGCAAACTGAACGGTTACGAGGTCAGGGCCTTGGTTTCCTTGCGGATGGTCCATCCGGCGACGATCTCGAATACACCGCTCACGATCAGGAAGAAGCCCGCCACCGTCAGCAGCGACAGCAGCGACAGGCCGGGCCAGGCCAACATCACCACGCCGGCGATCACGCTGACGACGCCGAAGAAGATCTCCCAGCCGCGACCGGGCAGGCTCGGGTCGCTGATCGCGGAGACCGCGGTGGCCGTGCCCCGGAACACGAAGCCGACGGCGATCCAGACGGCAAGCAGCAGAACCGCGTAGCCCTCACCGAAATGCCGGAAGGCCAGTATCGCCAGGATGAGTGACGCGGCGCCGCTGATGAACAGCAGGATTCGGCCCCCGGCCGATACATGCAGGCTGAATGCGAAGAACACCTGTGCGATGCCGCTGACCAGCAGGTAAGCGCCGAACAGGATGGCCGCCGCCAGGAGCGTCTTTGCGGGCCAGACCAGCATGAGCACCCCGAGGACCACCGACAAAAGGCCCGACAGCAGCGTCGACTTCCACAGATGGGGCAACAGGCTTGGGAGCGCGGCTCTTGCAGTGACTTCTGTGCGTGTTGTGCTTTCCATGCGCGCAGTGTTTCACGGCGGGCATGGAAAGTCGTGTTTTCCTGCCGCGATGCATCAGCTTTATTACTGTTCTGTTATCGGCACTACGCATTGGGCCCATGGTCGTTAACGTGAACGGTTCAGCGGATGCCGGGGATATCGACCGGCTAGTGAGAAAGTAGGGAACGTGGAATCTGGATATCAGGTCAGTCGAGGATTCTCACGATGGTGGCATGCGCTGGTGCTGGTCTTCCTGTCGGGCATGCTGGCGCTGACGGGATGCACGCAGAACACCGACACCAGCGGTCCGACGGCCGAGACCACCGCGGCGCAGGCCGCCAAGGTCGACGACATCGCCAACATGGTGCCCGAAGACATCAAGTCGTCGGGGAAGCTCGTCATCGGGGTGAACGTTCCCTACACCCCGAATGAATTCAAGGACCCCAGCGGGAAGATCATCGGCTTCGACGTCGACCTGATGAACGCCATCGCCTCGACGCTCGGGCTCACCCCGGATTACCGCGAAGCCGATTTCGCCAAGATCATCCCGGCCATCCAGGGCGGCACGTTCAACGTCGGGATGTCCTCGTTCACCGACACCAAGGAGCGCGAGAACTCGGTCGACTTCGTCACCTACTTCTCGGCAGGTTCGCTGTGGGCCCGTCGGCCAGGCACGGACATCGGCCCCGACAATGCCTGCGGCAAGAAGGTCGCGGTGCAGGCCACCACCACCCAGGAGGTCGAAGAACTGCCAGGCCGTAGCAAGGAATGCACGGACGCGGGCAAGCCGGCGATCGAAATCCTGAAGTTCGACGGGCAGGACCAGGCCACCAACGCCGTGGTCCTGGGCCAGGCCGACGCCATGTCCGCGGATTCCCCGGTGACGCTGTACGCGATCAAGCAGAGCAACGGCAAGCTCGAGCCGGCCGGGGAGGTCTTCTCCTCCGCGCCGTACGGTTGGCCGGTCAGGAAGGGCTCGGCGCTGGCCGCCGCGCTGCAGAAGGCGCTCGAGCACCTCATCGAATCGGGTGCCTACAAGACGATCGCGGCCAACTGGGGCGTCGAGGCCGGCATGATCGACAAGCCGGTCATAAACGGCGCCGTAAACTAACGAGCGGAGCCGGTATGAGTGTCGACGATTCGCCGGGGCCACCCGCAGCTATCCACGCGGTACCGTTGCGGCATCCATGGCGGTGGGTGTCGGCCGTCGTCATCCTCATCCTCGTTGCGCTGTTCCTCTACGGCGCGGCCACCAACGAGGCGTACCGCTGGCCGGTCTTCGCGAAGTACATCCTGGACGAACGGATCGTCAAGGGTGTCTGGATCACCATTCAGCTGACGGTCTTCGCGATGCTGCTGGCCATCGTGGCCGCGGTGATCCTCGCGGTGATGCGGCTGTCCCCGAACCCGGTCCTGCGGTATGTGTCGTGGGTCTACCTGTGGATCTTCCGGGGGACGCCGGTCTTCGTGCAGTTGGTGTTCTGGGGCCTGGTCCCCACCGTCTACAAGAACATCCAATTGGGAATTCCGTTCGGGCCCACGTTCTTCCACCTGAACATTCAGGGTCTGTCGATCTATTTCCTGCTGGCGATCATCGGTCTCGGACTCAACGAGGCCGCATACCTGGCCGAGATCATCCGGGCCGGCATCAGCTCGGTGCCCGAGGGGCAGTCCGAAGCCTCGGTGGCACTGGGCATGTCCTGGTTGCTCACCATGAGGCGCACGGTGCTGCCGCAGGCCATGCGCGTGATCATCCCGCCGACCGGCAACGAATTCATCGGCATGCTCAAGACCACCTCGCTGGCGGTCGCAGTGCCGTTCACCCTGGACCTGTTCGGTCGGCAACGGGATATCGCCGCGGTGATCTTCGAGCCGATCCCGCTGCTCCTCGTCGCCGCCTTCTGGTACCTGTTGATCACCAGCATCCTGATGGTGGGCCAGTTCTACCTGGAGCGCTACTTCGCCCGGGGAGTGTCGCGCAAGCTGACCAGCAAACAGCTGGTCGCGCTGGCCGAGGCCCAGCAGTTGGGAGAGGTGGGCCACGTATGACCGCATCGGCGGACGCGACGATGACCCCGATGGTCAAGGCCGAGGGGGTCTGCAAGAACTTCGGCGCCCTGGAGGTCCTCAAGGGCGTCACGCTGGAGATCGGCCGGGGCCAGGTGCTGGTGCTGGTCGGGCCGTCGGGCTCGGGCAAGTCGACGTTCCTGCGCTGCATCAACCACCTCGAGCAGGTCAACGCCGGCCGGCTGTACGTCGACGGCGAACTGATCGGCTACCGCGAACGCGGCGACAAGCTCTACGAGATGCCGGCGCGGGAGGCCGCCAAGCAGCGCCGCGACATCGGCATGGTGTTCCAGCACTTCAACCTCTTTCCGCACCGCACCGCGCTGGCGAACCTCGTCGAGGCGCCGATCCACGTCAAAGGCGTCAAAAAAGATGAGGCGCTGGCCCGGGCCAGGGATCTGCTCAACCAGGTGGGGCTCTCGGAGAAGGCCGAGGCCTACCCTGCACAGCTTTCCGGCGGCCAGCAGCAGCGGGTCGCCATCGCCCGGGCATTGGCCATGAACCCCAAGCTCATGCTGTTCGACGAGCCCACCTCGGCACTGGACCCGGAACTCGTCGGCGAGGTGCTCGGAGTGATGAAAAAGCTCGCCGCAGAAGGTATGACGATGGTTGTGGTGACCCACGAGATGGGCTTCGCCCGGGAAGTCGCCGACCAGCTGGTCTTCATGGACGGCGGGGTCATCGTCGAGAGTGGTAATCCGCGTGAGGTGCTGTCCAACCCGAAGCACGAACGCACCCAGGCGTTCCTGTCCAAGGTGATGTAACCTCCGCCAGTCTGACGCTGACATCGGTTGGAGCCGTCGTCCAGGAGTGAAGGTGGAGGGGACCCGCTTCGGGCACTACGAGTTGCTCGAGCTACTCGGCCGCGGTGGGATGGGCGAGGTCTACCGGGCCCGGGACACCAAGACCGACCGCATCGTGGCGCTCAAGGTGCTTCCACCGAGCCTGGCCGAGGACGAAACGTTCCAGCGCCGGTTCCGGCGCGAGGCCCAGGCCGCATCCGGCGTCAACGACCCGCATGTCGTCCCCATCCACGGCTTCGGCGAGATCGATGGCCGGCTGTATCTGGACATGCGGCTGATCGAGGGCCTCGACCTGGGAACCATTCTGGCCGGACGCGATCGGCCGCTCGGTCCCAAGCTGGCGGCCGTGGTGGTCGAGCAGGTGGCATCGGCGTTGGACTCGGCGCATGACAAAGGCCTGGTGCATCGCGACGTGAAGCCCACCAACATCGTGATCTCCGACCGCGAGTTCGTCTACCTGATCGATTTCGGGCTGGCCCGCACCACCTCGGAGGCCGGCCTGACCACGGCGGGAAACACGCTGGGAACCATGGCCTACATGGCCCCGGAGAGGTTCAGCGGGGGACAGAGCGACACCCGCTCGGACATCTATGCGTTGACGTGCGTGCTCTACGAATGCCTGACCGGCGAACGGCCTTTCCCGAGCGAGAGCCTGGAACAGCAGATCGCCGGGCACATGGTGTCGCCGCGACCGCGCCCGTCCGATGCCGACCCCGCCCTCGCCGCCTTCGACGACGTCATCGCCAAGGGGATGGCCAAGGACCCCGATCTGCGCTACCAGACGGGGCGCGAACTGGCCGCCGCCGTGCGGCAGGCAGCCGACGCGCCGCGGATGCGGGCGGGTCGCGGCCGGGCCCGGCACTCGGCGCACCGGTCGGTTGCCGTCAGCGGGCCGGATCGGCACCGGGCGCTGCTGTCGGGCGTGCTCGCGGCGCTGCTGTTGGCGGTCTGCGCCTTCGGTGCGTGGCAGCTTTTCGGGCGGTCCGACGAGGGTGCGCAACAGGCCGGCCCGGCACCCGCCGGCGGCGTCTCCCTGGGTGCGGTGCCGTCGATCGCGGCGACCGTGCCCGCCGACGTCAGGGCGGCCGGCAAGCTCGTCGTCGGCGTCAATGTGCCTTACGCGCCAAACGAATTCAGGGACGGCTACGGCAAGCTGGTCGGTTTCGACGTCGACTTGATGGACGCCGTCGCGCGCACGCTCGGGTTGACCACCGACTACCGCGAGGTCCCGTTCGACGCGATCATCCCGGCGGTGCGGTCCGGCGACTTCGACCTGGGCATGTCGTCGTTCACCGATACCCGCGCGCGTGAGCAGCTGGCCGACTTCGTCGACTATTTCCAGGCCGGAACCCTGTGGGCGCAACGGGCCGGGCCGCCGATCGACCCGGCCAACGCCTGCGGGCTTCGGGTCGGGGTGAGCGAGGACGTCATCCAGGCGACCGAGGAGATCCCGGCGCGCAGCCGGGCCTGCCTCGACGCCGGCCACCCGCCCATCGACATGGTCGTCTTCAAACGGCAGGACGACCTCACCGCCGCGCTCATCGCCGGTGACGTCGACGCCATGTCCGCGGACTCGCCGGCCACCGGGTTCGCCGTCAAGAACAGTGGCGGAGCGCTGCAGGCGGCCGGTCAGGTGTTCGACGCCAGGCCCTACGGCTGGCCGGTGGCCAAGGGGTCGGCATTGGCCGAGTCGCTGCGACAAGCCTTGGAGCACTTGATGGAAACCGGTGAGTATCGGACCATCGCCACCCTGTGGGGCGTCGAGATGGGCACCATCGACCACTCGGTGATCAATGGCGCGACCCGGTGACCGACGGCTGATGCCGGCCGACGGGCTCGAACGGGGCCGCGACCCGACGGTGCCACTGTGGCGGGCAGCGCAGGTCTTCCGCCTGCTCAGCGTGGCTTACGCCGGGAACTTTCAGGTCGTCAGCTACGACGAACTGACCGGCCCGGACTGTCCCGGCTGCTGTTCGCGGTGCTGGTGGTGTGGAGCGCTGCGTGCGGGGCGGCGTATCTGCGCGGTTTCGGCCGCCGTCCCGCGTGGGTCGGCGCGGAGTTCGCGGTGGTCGCCGCTCTGATCCTGGCGACCCGACTCGTGGCTCCGGCACAGTGGATTGCCGACAACCAGTCACCGGTTGTCCGAGGAGTTCGCGGCCCTGTCCTATCAGATGAACCGCGTCGCCGGACAGCTCACCGAGGTTCAACGGATGCTCGCGACCCCGAACTGGGCGCCGGTTCAGCTGCCGCCCCGGACCTGGTTCGCCCGGCGGTAGTTGTGCCGCCGCCTGCGCCCTCACTGCCGCCCCCGCCGCCGCGTGCCGTATTCGCGCCGCCGACCCCGCTGAGGAGCACGCGGCCGACGAGCGAGGGCGGCCAGGGCTGGATCGGAAAGCTGTTGGCGGTGGCCGGCGTGGCGGTGACTCTGGTGGGCGTCGTGTTGCTGTTGGTGCTGGCCGCCCAGGCCGGGATCCTGCGTCCGGAGATCCGGGTCGCCGCCGGGGCGGCGCTGGCCGCTGGGCTGGTCGGCGTGGCGGTGCGCTTCAACCGTCGCCCCGGTGGTCGTACCGGCGCGATCGCGTTGGCCGCGACCGGTGTCGCGGCCGCCTACATCGACGTCATCGCGATCACCACCGTCTATCAATGGGTGCCCGCCCCGATCGGTCTGCTGCTGGCCGCCGCGATCGGCGGGGCCGGTCTGACGCTCGCCCGGCGCTGGGACAGCCAGCACCTCGGTCTGTTGGTGTTGGTGCCGCTGCTGATCTTGGCGCCGATCGTCACCGACGGTCCCAGCCTCCTGCTGATCGGATTCATGCTCGCGCTCTCGGCGGCGGCGCTGCCCGTGCAAGTCGGTCGGGACTGGGTCCATATGTACGCGGCCCGGACGGCCGCACCCACCATCCCGCTGCTGTTCGGGCTGGCTGTCCTGCCGTTCGGATCAAACGACGATCCGTGGCTGCTCGGGGGTGCCTGCGCTGTCGCGGCACTGCTGACCGTCATCGGTGCGCTGGTCTTGCTGCCGTCGACCGGGAACCGGGTGGCCCTGGCGTTGCTGACGGTGTTCGGCACCACACCGGTGCTGATGGCTCCCATGACCGTGACCCGGGTGCTCGGGGCGGTGCTGACGGGATCACTGTCGGTCGCCATGCTCGGCGTCGTGACGGTGGGCCGGCGACTGCCGGGCGTCGCCGGGCCGGTCGTGCAGATCTGGTCCGCGCTGTCTGCGGTGTCCGCGCTGATCGCGGTCACGGTCGGTTTCGACGGCCACGTCGCGGCTCCGGCGCTGCTGGCGCTGTCGCTGGTGACCGCCGTCGCAGGGCGTCACGATCACATCGCCCGTTTTGCCGCAATCGGTTTCGCGATCGCCGGCACTCTGCTGATGCTGGCCTTCGCGCCGGCGTCCAACCTGCTGACGGCGACGCCGCTGTCGACCGGGACCGCGGTGTCGGTGTTGGCCACGAGCCTGCTGCTGATCGGCTGTGCCGTCGTGATCGCCTGGTCGACACCGGTTGCGGACGAGGATCAGCGCTCGTTGTGCTGGGGGCTGGCCGCGATGGTGTGCACCTACGCGGTCACCACCTTCACCGTCACCGCGGGCGTGCTGGTGGCCGGAGTGGACGGCGGCTTCCTGGCCGGCCACATGGCGGCGACCATCTGCTGGATCGCGATGGCTGCGGCGCTGTTCGCAGTGGCACTCCGGCGGTCCAGGGACGAGCGGACGGCGCTGATCGCGGGGGGCTGGCCCTGACGGTGGCCGCGACGGCCAAGCTGTTCCTGTTCGACCTCGGGACCCTGGACGGGATGTTCCGCGTCGGGGCGTTCATCGTCGTAGGTCTGGTGTTGCTCGGCATGGGAGCCGAGTATGCCCGCAGCCTCGCCGGCAAAGGGCAGCCTGGCCAATCGTGACCCGAGACGGCCCGCCCGGCATCGACGCTGGGCGGGCCGTCTGCCTTGTCGCCACACGGGATGGCGAAGGTCAGACGGTGAGCAGCACCAACCGCACGGTGTGCTCGACGACGGCGTCCAGATCGTCGCCGAGGTTGCCCGACAGCCATTGCTGGGCCAATTCGGCCATGGCCCCGGTGTACATGGCCGCAGCCACCGCCGTCGCGACCGGTTTCTCGCCCGGGTGGGTCTGTTCGCGCTCGCTGAGCACCATTTGGCGAAGCAGTTCCTGGGCGACGTCCCGGCGGGCCGACAATACGGGATTGGCGCGCGCCTCGGTGAACAGCACCCGGCCGCGACGCGGGTCGGCCGAACTGAACCCGAGCACCGTTCTGATGCCGGCCCGCAGGCGCTCGACGTCGGTGCCGTCCGTTGCGGCGATGGCCGCTTCGACCTCGCTGTAGAGTCCGGTTGCCACTCGGTCGTAGACGGCGCCGAGCAACTGATCGGTGCCGGAGAAGCTTTCGTAGAAGTACCGGCTGTTGAGCGACGACTGCCGGCACACCGAACGTACCGACACCGCGGTTTCACCCTCGTCGGCGAACAGCGCGAGCGCCGCATCGATCAGCAGCTCGCGGCGCTCGATGCGGCGGTCGGTCAACGGCACACCCGCCCACCGGGTTGGGCTCGACATGCGGCAAGCGTAGCGGCAGGAAATCTGGCCACATATGTATCCAGAAATGTAGGATGGCGGAATGCAACTGCTGCCGCCATTGCCCCACCAGCTCCTGGCCCAGCGAATCACCCAGTTCTACGACGCGGAGGTCCGAAAACGGTACTTCCGGGGACTGGATTTCGCCGGCCCGCAAGGTGACCCGGGTTGGTTCGGCCCGGGCAGCGCCGTCTGGCATGTGCATTCACACATGCCGGCGCTGGTGTTCGGATTGCAGTGCGCCGCATACATCGAGCGGTTCGACCCGAGCATCTTCTGGATGGGTGTCGACCATTCGCGCATCGTCGGACGCGACGCCGACGGCGAGCCCACGATGCGGGTGGATCCCGAAGGCGCCGCGGTGCGCCTGGGCCACTCCGTGTCGTTCTTCATCGGGACGGCCTACGGGTCCACAGAGACGGCCGAACGGGTGTCCAAGACCGTGCGGGCGATGCATCACACCGTCAAGGGCACGCGGCCCGACGGGCTGTCCTACGACGCCGATGATCCGGACTGGCTGCGGTGGAACTACGCCACGGTGGTCTGGGGAATCGCCACGGCGCATGAGTACTACCATCCGAATCCGTTGCGCGGCAAGAAGGTCGATCGATATTATCGCGAGTTTGTCAAGGTGGGACATGCGCTCGGAGGTACCGACTTGCCCGAGACCAAGACGGAGACGCTGGAGTGTCTGTACTCCTATCTGCCGAAGTTGGCCCTGACCTACGGTGCGGCGATGGCGACCGGACCCAACCTCGCCTCGGCCGACCCGGGTCCGCCCGGAGGAGAGTTCGTGGACTGGGCAATCCGCGACACGCTGCCCAGTTGGGCGGCCGCCATGGTGATGCACCGCCCGCCAAACCCGGTCGAACGTGCGATGCGCCAGGCGTCGGTGTGGTCGGTGATCAACGGAATCCACTTCACGATGGGTCCGCTGCCCGAATTCCGGCAGGCGCAGAAACGTGTCGGCAAAGTGCGGGGGAGTGCCGGCCTGCGGCTCACATCTCCGCGGCATGTGCCCGGATCCGACCCGAAACTCAGTCGTGTCCGGGCCGAACAGATGGCCTGATCGGGTCAACAAGGGGATCGAAGACAACCGAACCGGTCGGCCGAGCCCAAACTATCGGCCCTGCTGGCGCTGGTCGGCGAAGACATGAAGCGCACTTGAGCGTCCTGTTGCTGTTCTGCCGGTGGGCGCACCCGTGGTGGTGCCCGCCGGCGAGGCGGCCGTTTAGATTAGCGCGTGCGACTCGCAACGCTTGCGAACCGCAATCATCACAGGTACACCGGAAGTGGAGAGGATTTTCGGAGCTGTGTTGGGCACTCGGTGACGCGGGCCAGTTCGAAGGTTCCGTACGACAGCTCGATTCGGCCGTCAGCGCACGCAGCTATCGCAGACGAGTGGACGGAGTTCGCTATGACGGTCGCCGACGCGGTGGCGCCGCTGGTTTTCGCGACGCTGGGTGACGAGATTCCGATCGAGATCGCATGCTGGGACGGTAGCCGGGCGGGGCCATCCACCGCACGCTGGCAGGTGAACATCGTCAATCGGCGGGGTCTGCGGCGATTGCTGTGGGTGCCGAACGAACTTGGCTTCGCCCGCGCCTACGTTTCCGGCGACATCGAGATTGAAGGCGACCTCCTTGCAGGGCTGAACATGTTGGAGCAGGTGTCGGACCCGAACAGCGGTCCCGGCGTGCGTATCGACACCGATACCAGGCGGGCCGTGATGAAGGCGGCATTACGGCTCGGGCTGATCGGCCTCCCGCCGAAGCCACCGGCCGAGGAGGCGAAACTGGCCCTCGGACGCCGGCACGACAAGCGTCGTGACGCCGCTGCCATCAGCCACCACTACGACGTCGGCAACGACTTTTACCGGCTCGTGCTCGGCGAGTCGATGACCTATTCGTGCGCGTACTGGTCGCGCCCGGGGGACTTGGGCACAGCCCAACTCGCCAAGTGCGACCTCGTGGCCACCAAGCTCGGCCTGACCGCGGGGATGCGAGTGCTCGACGTCGGCTGCGGATGGGGGACCTTCGCACTACAGGCGGCACGCAACTACGGTGTGCACGTCGTCGGAGTCACCCTTTCGCGTAAGCAGGCGGACTACGCCAACAAACGGATGGCCCACGAGGGTGTGGCCGACCTGGTGGAAATCCGGGTCCAGGACTACCGCGACGTCAACGACGGCCCGTACGACGCGATCTCGAGTATCGGGATGGCCGAGCACGTCGGCGCTGCGATGCTGGCGACGTACGCCGCAGACCTGTTCGCGCTGCTGCGGCCGCAGGGCCGATTGCTGAACCATGCGATCTCGCGGCGACCGGGCAAACCGGCGGCCTTCTCCAGAACATCGTTCATCGATCGCTATGTCTTTCCCGACGGTGAACTCGAGCCGCTCGCGACGATGATCGAAGCACTCGAAGGAGCCGGCTTCGAGGTACGCGACGTCGAGTCCTTGCGCGAACACTATGCGCGGACCCTTCAGGCCTGGGTGGCGAATCTGGAGGCGAATTGGGACGAGGCGGTGGCGTGCAGTAGTGCGGGCCGGGCCCGCGTGTGGCGGCTGTACATGGCCGGCTCCGCATTGGCGTTTGCGGCGAACCGGCTCGGCGTCAATCAGGTGCTGGCGGTCAAGTGCGCCGAACGGGGTCACAGCGGCATGCCCGGCACCCGAGCCGAACTGCTGGGGTCATCACCCGAAGCTCACAAAGAACGATCATGACCACCGCATTCGTGCTATCCGGCGCGGCGAGTCTAGGATCCATTCAAGTCGGGATGCTCCAGGCGCTGGCGGCCCGCGGGATCCACCCCGACATGATCGTCGGAACCTCCGCCGGAGCGGTCAACGGCGCGTGGTTGTCGGGCGGGCATACCCGATCCGACCTGGAGCAACTCGCCGACATCTGGCGTCGGGTCAGACGCCGCGATGTGTTCCCCACCAATCCCATCACCGGTTTGCTGGGTCTGGCGGGCCGGACCAATCACCTGCTCTCCGACGGGGGACTGCGACGCCTGATCCGACGGAACCTGCGATTCGAACGTCTCGAGGACGCGCCGATACCGCTACATGTCGTGGCTACCGACGTGCTTTCCGGCGCCGATGTGCGACTTTCGCGGGGAAACGCACTTGACGCAATTGTTGCCAGCGCGGCGATCCCCGGCATATTTCCGCCGGTGCCGATCGCCGGCCGATTGCTGATGGACGGCGGGGTGGTCGAGAACACCCCCATCGGCCACGCCGCAGCGCTCGGGGCTACGACGGTGTGGGTGCTCCCGTCCGGTGGGGTCTGCGGCATCGAGAAGGTCCCGGACAGTGCGCTCGGACTGGCCCTGCACGCGATCACGCTGGCAATCAGTCAGCGGATCGCGTTCGACATCGAGAGGTACGAGACTCAGGTGAAATTGAGAGTGGTTCCACCACTGTGTCCGTTGACCATCAGCCCCGCGGACTTCAGCCACGGCGCGGAACTCATCGACCGTGCGCGAGCGCAGACCGAGGGCTGGCTCGAAACGGGTACACCGGTTGCCGGGCAGTCCCGGCTGCTGGCAGTGCACACGCACAGCCCCAGCGGGGTGTGAGCGGTCCAGCAAGCCACTCTTTCAGGTCGTCCATCCCATTGCCCACGAGTGCGCATCGGACGATTCACCGGCGGCGGCGGCGAACTCTTGCAGCACCGTGACGAGGTCGGTCCGCCGCTGCGGAGTCAGTTGCGCGAGGACGGTCTTGATTGCGACCCGCCGATACTGCATGACCGTGCGCACGACCTGTTCCCCGTCGGGGGTCAGATTCAACGTCAACTGGCGACGGTCGGCGGGATCGTCGGCACGGTGGATCAGGCCCTCGGCCACCAGTCGGTCGCACAACCGGCTCGCTCTGGACAGATGCAGGTTGGCTGCGGCGGCCAATTCGCCCAGCGAAACCGATCCGCGACTGGCCATCACTACCAGCGCGCGCACCTGTGTCACATCCGCCACGTCCTCCACCGCCGCGATGGATCGCGCGCTGAGGGTCACCAAGACCCGGCACGCCGCAAGCACGGCGTCGGCATCGTCGTCGCGTGCGGCGCCACGACGCGGCAACGATTGTTGTTTCGGCATCGGCGCGGTCTCCACCTGACCATTACTACCCGCAACTCTTGCAAATTACAACCATTACCGCACCAGGCAGCCGATGTGCGGGTGGCGCACGGCCAGGCCGACGCCGGTGCGCCGTCCGGCCGGACACGTCGTTCGGCGGACTGGAGCGAGCTGGTCGGGCTGCACATCGCCGACGTGGACACGCTTGCCCTAAGCCGCTGACCTGCAAGGGTATTCAGTCTTGAGACGGTGCCCTCGGTGAGACTCGAACTCACACTGCACGGGTTTTGAATCCGTTTCCTCTGCCAATTGGGATACGAGGGCCTGCGCGAGTTACCACCATAGATGATCCCCGGGTGGTGGTTCCGCCACCCTTATCCCGCCCACAGTCGGTGATCTCCACCGCGCTACGCGACAATGGGTGGATGACCACCGACACCGACGGGCCGAAGCCGCACCGCGTGCTCATCGCCGAGGACGAAGCGCTCATCCGACTCGATCTCGCCGAGATGCTGCGTGAGGAGGGCTACGTCGTCGTCGGCGAGGCGGGCGACGGTCAGGAGGCCGTCGAGCTGGCCGAGAAGTTGACGCCGGACTTGGTGATCATGGACGTCAAGATGCCCCGCCGCGACGGCATCGACGCCGCCCGGGAGATCGCCGAGAAACGGATCGCGCCGATCGTCATCCTCACCGCGTTCTCCCAGCGTGACCTCGTGGAGCGGGCGCGCGACGCCGGTGCGATGGCCTACCTGGTCAAGCCTTTCTCCATCAGTGACCTGATTCCGGCGATCGAACTCGCCGTCACCCGGTTCAGCGAGGTCGCGGCGCTGGAGAAGGAAGTGGAATCGCTGTCGGACCGGCTGGAGACCCGCAAGCTCGTCGAGCGGGCCAAGGGACTGCTGCAGGCCAGACAAGGCATGTCGGAGCCGGAGGCATTCAAGTGGATCCAGCGCGCCGCGATGGATCGGCGCACCACCATGAAACGGGTGGCCGAAGTGGTTGTCGAGACCCTCGGCACACCCGGTGACGCGTCTCCCGCGCCGTGACCGGCGTTCAGACCGCGTTTCACCACGCGATTCCGCCGTGGGTTGGCTATGTTCTTTCCGAAGAGTCGACGGTGCCTTGTTTGGGGACCGGCGAGGTGCCTTGAACATTGACCCGGAGGTGGAACGTGCGCAGACGCGCGATGCGGAGTGCAGTCGCTCTCAGTTCGGCGGCGCTGGTGGCGATCGGCATTGCCGGCTGCCAGCAGCAGTCGACGACGGATGGCGAGAGTGATGCAGCAACGTCTGAACTGAGTATTGTCGAACAGCTACAGATCGATCAGGACGGCGCCGAGGTCACGCCCGAGGGGGGCGCGGTTCCCCTGAACCCGGCCGGCGACGGTAAGGCGACCTGTCCTCCGGTTTCGCTCGCCATGGCCGGTGCGCTGACCGGACCGGACGCCGCCTTGGGTATCAACATCAAGAACGGTGTGCAGCTGGCCATAGACCAGCACAACAAGGCCAACCCCGGCTGCCAGGTGCAGCTGAAGGACTTCGACACCGAAGGCGACCCGCAGAAGGCCACTCAGATCGCGCCGCAGATCGTCGACGACGCATTCACCATCGGCCTGATCGGCCCGGCGTTCTCCGGCGAGACGCAGGCCACCGGCCAGGTGTTCGATCAGGCCGGCCTGGTCGCCACAACCGCCTCGGCCACCAACGTGACCCTGTCCGAGCAGGGCTGGAGGACGTTCTTCCGCGGTTTGGCCAACGACGGCGTGCAAGGCCCGTCGGTTGCCAACTACCTGAAGAACACCCTCGGCCACCAGAAGGTCTGCGTCGTCGATGACAGCACCGTCTACGGGCTCGGTCTGGGGCAGGCCGTGCGCGGGACCCTCGGCTCGGTAGCCCACGGCGCCTGCGGCATCTCGGTGAAGAAGGGCGACAAGGACTTCTCGGCCGCGGTCAACCAGATCAAGGGCGTTTCGCCGGATTCGGTGTTCTACGCCGGCTACTACGCCGAGGCGGCACCGTTCGTCCAGCAGTTGCGCGACGCCGGCGTGACGGCGACGTTCGTCGGCGGCGACGGTGCCAAGGACATGCAGCTGGTCAAGCAGGCGGGTGAAGCAGCCAAGAATGCTCTCATCTCGTGCCCATGCGGCCCGGCCACCGGCGAATTCGCCGAGCAGTACAGGGATGCATTCGAGATGGAGCCCGGCACGTACAGCACCGAGGGTTACGATCTGGCGGCGATCCTGCTCAAGGGCATCGACTCCGGAAAGATCACCCGTCCCGATCTGCTGGACTTCGTGCGCAACTACGAGGGCCAGGGCGTTGCCCGCAAGTATCAGTGGACCGACAACGGCGAACTCACCAGCACCCTGATCTGGATCTACGAGGTCAAGTAGCGGCCGGAACCGAGACGCGTCCGGGACCGAAAGGCTCGGACGCGTTCTCGTTCTCATCGCTCGAAGGAGCAGCGCCTCAGGATGACCGCCGATTGCACCGACCAGTACGCGTGTCTGGCCGCCAACATCAACTTCAACGTCGATGGGCTGCTGAACAACTTCTGGCAGTTGACCATCGACGGTCTGTCCTGGGGTGCGATCTACGCCCTGGTGGCGGTCGGCTACACGCTGGTGTTCGGTGTGCTGAGGTTGATCAACTTCGCGCACTCCGAGATCTTCATGCTCGGCATGTTCGGCGCCTACTTCTGCCTCGACATGATCCTCGGGTTCTCGCCCAGCGGTAACGCCTACAACAAGGGTGTCCTGCTGACGGTGTTCTACCTGGGCATCGCCATGTTGTTCGCCATGCTGGTGTCCGGCAGTGCCGCCATGGGGCTGGAATTCGTTGCCTACCGCCCGTTGCGCCGGCGTAACGCCCGGCCGTTGACGTTCCTCATCACGGCGATCGGAATGTCGTTCGTCATCCAGGAGTTCGTGCACTTCATCCTGCCGCAGATCATAAAGGGCTACGGCGGCAACAACGCTCAGCAGCCGATCATCCTGGTGCAGCCCAAGACCCAGTTCACCATCTTCGGCGCCAACGTTTCCAACGTCACGCTGGTGATCATCGCCTCGGCGCTGGTCTTCGCGCTGCTGACCGATTTCGTCATCAACCGGACCAAGTTCGGCCGCGGCATCCGCGCCGTGGCGCAGGACCCGACCACCGCGACACTGATGGGGGTGTCGCGGGAGCGGATCATCGTGACCACATTCCTCATCGGCGGCCTGCTGGCCGGCGCGGCCGCACTGCTCTACACGCTCAAGGTGCCGCAGGGCATCATCTACTCGGGCGGTTTTCTGCTGGGCATCAAGGCATTCTCGGCAGCTGTGCTCGGCGGCATCGGAAACCTGCGCGGCGCGCTGCTCGGCGGGTTGATCCTGGGGGTGATGGAGAACTACGGCCAGATGCTCTTCGGCACCCAGTGGCGTGACGTGGTGGCGTTCGTGCTGCTGGTCCTTGTGCTGCTGATCCGGCCCACCGGCATCCTCGGCGAGAGCCTCGGGAGGGCGCGGGTATGAGCCGAGTCGACGATGCCGGCGAGGCGCCCGGCCGAGGAGGCGGCGAGGAACGAGCCGCTGAGGAGCCGGGCAATAACCGACGAGGCGGCGGGGGAGCAAGGCAATCGCTGGCCGCCCCCGGCGACGCGCTGCGGTCCTGGTGGGATGGGCGCACCCGGGTGCAAAAGTGGGGTTTCGGCGTCATCGGGTTCACGCTGATGGTGCTGTTGCCGCTGCACACACCGTCGTTCCTGGTCACACCCGGCGTCAGCTTCGACGGCGTGATGGCGCAGTTCGCGATGATCGCGCTGGTGGCCATCGGGCTCAACGTCGTGGTGGGTCAGGCGGGACTGCTCGACCTGGGCTACGTCGGTTTCTACGCGGTAGGTGCGTACACCGTGGCGCTGTTGACGAGTCCGCAGAGTCCCTGGAACCGGCTGGGGCCAACCGGAATGTTCAGCAAGGACTGGGCCTGGCTGTCGTGCGTGCCGTTGGCGATGGCGTTCACCGCCCTGGCCGGGCTGATCCTGGGTTTCCCGACGCTGCGGCTGCGCGGCGACTACCTGGCGATCGTGACGCTCGGCTTCGGCGAGATCATCCGATTGCTGGCCGACAACCTCAATGACATCACCAACGGCTCGCGTGGTCTCGGCGGTATCGCCTATCCGCGGTTCGGCGAGAACAGTGTGCCGGGCGGTTTCTTCTCGGCCGGCAACGCGATGGGTAACGCCAACTACGGAACCTGGTGGTACTGGCTGGGTCTGGGGCTGGTGGCCGTGGTGCTCCTGATCGTCGGCAACCTCGAGCGCAGCCGGGTGGGCCGCGCCTGGGTGGCGATCCGGGAGGACGAGGACGCCGCGGAGATGATGGGTGTCAACGCGTTCAAGTTCAAGCTGTGGGCGTTCGTCATCGGGGCCGGCATCGGCGGGCTGTCCGGCGCCCTGTACGCGGGGCAGGTGCAGTTCGTGGCGCCGACCAACTTCAACATCATCAACTCGATGCTGTTCCTGTCCGCGGTGGTGCTCGGCGGGCAGGGCAACAAGCTCGGCGTGATCTTCGGCGCCTTCGTGATCGTATACCTGCCCAACCGCCTCCTCGGTGTCCACCTGTTCGGCGTCAATCTCGGTGACCTGAAGTACCTTTTCTTCGGGCTCGCGCTGGTACTGCTGATGATCTTCCGGCCGCAGGGCCTTTTCCCGGTGCGCCAGCAGTTACTCGCGTACGGCAAGCGGGCCAGGGAACTGCTGCGCGGGGCCGACGACTCGAAGGCGGTCGTATGACACCGGCTGACGACGAGGACGTCCCCGTCATCGACGAGGAACTTGCCGCGCTGCAGCGCGAAATGCATGCGGCCGAAGGCGAAACTCTGCTGGAGACCAAGGATCTCACCGTCACGTTCGGCGGTCTGACGGCCTTGGACTCGGTCAGCTTCAAGATCAAGCGCGGCGAGATCCTCGGCCTGATCGGTCCCAACGGCGCCGGCAAGACGACCTGCTTCAACGCGATCACCGGGGTGTACCGGCCGAGCGCGGGTTCGGTGACGTTCGACGGCGAGCCGTTGGGCCGCATCAAGCGTCATCAGATCACCCGCCGCGGCATCGCCCGCACGTTCCAGAACATCCGGCTGTGGGGGGAGATGACGGCGCTGGAGAACGTCGTCGTCGCCACCGATGCGCGGCACCGGACCTCGGTACCGGGCGCGGTGTTTCGCACCCGGCGGCATCGGCGAGAAGAACACACCGCCATCGAGAAAGCCGCGGCCCTCCTTCAGTTCGTCGGTATCGCGCACCGCGGCGAGGAGAAGGCCAAGAACCTGTCCTACGGCGACCAGCGGCGGCTGGAGATCGCCCGCGCGTTGGCAACCGAGCCCAAACTGCTCTGTCTGGATGAACCCGCAGCGGGCTTCAACCCGAGCGAGAAGGCGGCGCTGATCGACCTGATCCGCGCGATCCGTGCCGAGGGATACACCGTGCTGCTCATCGAACACGACATGAGGCTGGTGATGGGTGTCACCGACCGGATCGTGGTACTGGAGTTCGGCCGCAAGATCGCCGACGGGCTGCCCGCCGAGATCCGTGAGAACCCAAAAGTGATCGCCGCCTACCTGGGGGTGCCCGATGACGACCTCGAATGACGATCGCCGAGTGCTGCTCGAGGTGCGTGACATCGTCGTGCATTACGGCAGAATCGAAGCGCTGCATGGGGTTTCGCTGGTCGTTCACGAGGGGGAGTTGGTCACGCTGCTGGGTGCCAACGGTGCCGGCAAGACGACGATGATGCGGGCGATCTCCGGTCTGCGTTCGCTGACGGCCGGGTCGTTGTGGTTCGACGGTCAGGACATCACCCGAGTCAAGGCGCACCGGCGGGTGATCGACGGCCTGATCCAGGCGCCCGAGGGCCGCGGCGTCTTCCCCGGTATGACCGTCACCGAAAATCTTGAAATGGGTTGCTATGGAAGGAAGTTCGAGGGCAAGGCCGAACACGACGAACGTTTGGACTGGATCTTCGAGACCTTCCCGCGGCTGGCCGAGCGGCGGGATCAGGTGGGCGGCACCCTTTCCGGGGGCGAACAGCAGATGCTGGCGATCGGCCGTGCCCTGATGGCGCGGCCCAAGGTGCTGCTGCTCGACGAACCGTCGATGGGCCTGGCGCCCATGGTGATTTCGCAGATATTCAAGATCATCTCGGAGATCAACAGGCAGGGCACCACCGTGCTGCTGGTCGAGCAGAACGCGCAGCAGGCGCTCAGCCGCTCGGACCGCGCCTACATCCTGGAAACCGGCACCGTGACCCGCGCCGGCCCCGCCCGGGATTTGTTGGCCGATGACAGCATTCGCGCTGCTTATCTCGGCGTGGCCTGACCCGTCTGCCCAGCCCGTCTGCCGCGAGCGTGCGTGTCCCCGGTGTGCGGCGACGGTTCTGCGCACGCTCGCAGTCGAAGGCAGTGTGCTACCGCGCGACGATCACCGACGAGCCGTGCCCGAACAGCCCCGGTTGGCGGTGATGCTGACGGTGGCGCGCTCGACCTGACGGCCGGTGGCGCGACCTTTGAGCTGCCAGTTGAGCTCGTGCACCTGGGCGATCGCCTGCGCGGGAATGGCTTCGCCGAAACACGCCAGTCCACGGACGGGTTCACCGGAATTCGGCCGCCGATCGCGGTGGTGCCACTCCACACCAGGCCTCGGCTTCACCTTCGGGACCGAGGTGCTCGTACCAGTCCAGCTTGAGGACGGTGGACAGGTCTGGCGCGGCCAATGAATTCCGGTGGCTGGAGACCAGCGGCTCAGAATGGCGGGATGTTCTCGGTGTGGTTGAGTGCTCGTTCGGCGTTGATGCGGTATTGGCGTTCGCGTGTCCGGGTG
>CAYLWH010000042.1:0-32927 GCA_964387245.1 uncultured Mycobacterium sp. | reverse complement strand
CTAGCGGGAAGCCTCAACCACCGAACAGCAGGTACAGCCCCGTGAAGGTGTAGGCGACCATCGCCAGCACCATCGCCAGCTGACCGCTGATCTGATAACCCTTTGGCAGCAGCCGCAATGCCGCGTCGTGGGCGGTGACGACACCGGCGATGTGGCCGCCCACCACGAAGACCACCTTGAGGGTGGCCACCACCGACGGATGCATCGACAGCAGGTAATTGAACTCGGCGCCGCCCAGACCGAGCCGATTCCAGCCACGCCCGAACGGGTCGGCGAGCTGGATCACGGTCTCCTGCCCCCGTTCAACCAGATACGAAAGGTAGTGGGCGAACACGTATCCGAGCACAATCGGGATGAGCGAATGGGCCATCCGGCCCGGCAACAACTTTCGCCGTTGCACATCGACTCCACCGGTGGCGCGGGCGGCAAGCAAGAACGTCAGCCCTACCGCGAGAACGAAGATCAGCAGCCCGGCCGTCTTGACGGCGGTTGCGGCCCAGGGCGAACCGGCGAACCGACCCACGAGTCCACGCCACTGCGGCATCGCCGAGAAGCTCTCGAACGCCGTGGAGCCCAGCAGAACGGCCAGCACCGTAACCGTCCCGCGCCGCACCGGCAGCGTCGGCAGGTGGTCGAACGGGATTCCGAACACGACCTGGCCGGTCGAGTTCCGGCGCGGCGCCGCGAAGCGCGAGGCCACCATGCTGTAGGCCTCGAATGGGTCGGCGCGGGCACACCAACGCGGACCGAACAGTGCCACACCACCGAGCACCACCACGACATAGCCCAGTAGCCACAGCTTGATCGCCGCCAGGGCGGCCGGGTCGGGGCTGGCCAGTTCGAGCCACACAAAGGCGAACAACCCCGATGCGGCGGGCAGGTATCCCCAATTCTGCGGATAGTCCCGGTATCCGGCGAAGGTGCCGCCGGGCAGCATCCGGCTGACCGTCCGCAGTGGTGAAATCACCCGCCAGACGGGGCCGAACAGCACCGACAACGCGACAAGACCGACCCACAGCAGTACGTAGAACGTTCCGGGAAGCGGATTTTCTCCGGTCTGCGGACCGAGCACGGCCGCGGCCGCCACCCAGAACGCGAACAACAGGACGACCCCCGCGACTACCCACCGGGTGAACACGCAGTCCACCGCCGCCGTCATCCAGCCAGGCAGCTCGAGGCCCGGATTCACCGGGTCGAAACGTGGTTTGCGCCATGCGAGCGTAACCACGGCGAAGGTCAGGGTGAGCGCCCACGCCGCACCGATCAGCGCATACGTGTACGGGATCGGCAGATCGCTGGACCCGCCGAGTCCGTGCGCCAGGACCGTCACGGATGCACTTGGATGACCGCGACGGTCCGATTCAGCTGGTGCAACTCGACCTCGACCCGACCCGGCACATCGACGACGAACCGGAATATCTGTCCGGCAGCGGGTTTCACGTCAAACTCTTGCTCGGGCACCGCGTGCACGTGGAGTTGGTCAGCGGCATCGCTGGTGACCGTCATGGTGATCGGCTGGCCGATCCGTGCCGACAACTCGGAGTCGGCAGGCGTGACGGTTCCGTTCGCGATCGTGATGTCGAGGGCCTGGGCCGCGTCAATGTGATGATGTCGGTGTCGTGAGCGGCACCCGCGGACACCGGGTAGTCGCTACGTTGACCATGCACATCGCAACTCTGGAGGTGGGGTGAACAAGAACGCGCCGGGGACGACTCCCGCGATGCATGTCGAGGTCTGGCCGGGTAAGGCTTACCCGCTGGGCGCCAGCTATGACGGGTCGGGAACCAACTTCGCGGTGTTCAGCGAGATCGCCGAGCAGGTTGAACTGTGCCTTTTCGACGGCGACGGCACCGAATCGAGATTCATCCTGCCCGAGGTGGACGGGTTCGTCTGGCACGCTTTCCTGCCCGGTGTCGAGCCCGGGCAGCGTTACGGCTACCGCATCCACGGCCCCTTCGATCCGGCCCACGGCAACCGGTGCAATCCGAACAAGCTGCTGCTCGACCCGTACTCGAAAGCGATCGACGGCACCTTCGAATGGAACCAGTCGCTGTTCGGCTACAACTTCGGCGATCCCGACAGCCGCAACGACGACGACTCGGCAGCCGCAATGCCGAAGTCGGTGGTGATCAGCCCGTTCTTCGACTGGGGTGTGGATCGTCCCCCTCAGCGCGAGTACGCCGACTCGATCATCTACGAAGCGCACGTCAAAGGCCTGACCGAGACCCACCCCGACATCCCAGAGCACGCCCGTGGTACATACGCCGCAATCGCACACCCGGTGATCGTCGCGCACCTGAAGTCGCTCGGTGTCACGGCCGTCGAACTGATGCCGGTCCACCACTTCGCCAACGACTCCACTCTGATACAGAAGGGGCTGTCGAACTACTGGGGCTACAACACGATCGGCTTTTTCGCTCCCGACGCCAAGTACTCCTCGGCCGCCACCCCCGGCGGGCAGGTGCAGGAGTTCAAGGCGATGGTGCGCGCACTGCACGAGGCCGGCATCGAGGTGATTCTCGACGTCGTCTACAACCACACCGCCGAGGGCAACCACCTCGGACCCACGCTGTCGATGCGGGGCATCGACAATCCGGCCTACTACCGCCTCGTCGACGACGACAAGCGGTATTACATGGACTACACCGGTACCGGTAACAGCTTCAACGTCGGGCACCCGCACTCGCTGCAACTGATCATGGACTCGCTGCGGTACTGGGTGACCGAGATGCACGTCGACGGGTTCCGGTTCGACCTCGCCGCGACACTGGCGCGCGAATTCTACGACGTCGACCGGCTCAGCACGTTCTTCGAACTCGTGCAACAGGATCCGACCGTGAGCCAAGTCAAGCTGATCGCCGAACCCTGGGATGTCGGTCCCGGCGGTTATCAGGTTGGCAACTTTCCGCCGCAGTGGACCGAATGGAACGGCAAGTATCGCGACACCGTGCGGGACTTCTGGCGCGGCGAGGGTGCCATGTTGGGCGAATTCGCTTCCCGTATAACGGGTTCCGCTGATCTGTACGAGCACACCGCACGCCGGCCGGTAGCCTCGATCAACTTCGTCACCGCGCACGACGGCTTCACGCTGCGGGACCTGGTGTCCTACAACGACAAGCACAACGACGCCAACGGCGAGACCAACAACGACGGCGAAAGCCACAACCGGTCGTGGAACTGCGGCGTGGAGGGTCCCACCGACGACGCCGGTATCAATGCCCTGCGGTCGCGCCAACAGCGCAACTTCCTGGCCACCCTGCTGTTGTCCCAAGGCGTCCCGATGGTCTGCCACGGCGATGAACTCGGCCGGACCCAGGCGGGCAACAACAACGGCTACTGTCAGGACAACGCCATCACCTGGGTGGACTGGTCCACGGCCGACCTGGAGTTACTGGCGTTCACCCGCAAGGTCGCCGCATTGCGCGGCAAGCACCCGGTGTTCCGGCGCAGGCGGTTCTTCACCGGGCACCCGGTGCGCGCGCGTGATTTCACCGGACTGCCGGACATCTCCTGGTTCCGGCCCGACGGGTCGGAAATGACCGAGGAGGACTGGGATTCCGGATTCGGCAAGTCCATCGCGGTTTACCTCAACGGCCAGGGCATTCCCGACTTGGATCCACGGGGGCATCGCTTCACCGACGACTCGTTCTTCGCCTGCCTCAACGCGCACTTCGAGCCGATCCAGTTCACGTTGCCGCCGAACGAGTTCGGCGGGCAGTGGCGGGTTGTCATCGACAGCGCCGCCCCGGACAACGGGCCTGGCGACACCCTCCTCGCCGCCAGGAGTCCGGTACCGCTCGAGGCGCGGGCACTCGTGGTGCTGCAGGCGGTGAACGAACCGCCGGTGCCGCCGAAAGGAACGCCCGGCGGTGCGCTCGGACGCTGACCCCCGCAGACCCGCCACCTGTCCGCCGGTGTATATCGTCGACCCGGCAATCGCATACCGATCGGGGGCCCATGCCGACGTCACGAAAAGTCCTGTGCGCTGTCTATGCCGCGATATCGCTGGCCGCTCTGGTCGCCACCTGGAGCCAGAACCTCGAGTACTTCGGCGGCGGCAGTCCGGTGTCGGGGTTCGCGGATTTCTGGCAGGACACCCGCGCGAATCCGGCCGCTCAGTCGATCACCGTCGACATCGCGCTGTTCATGCTGGCCGCAATGGTCTTCATGGTGATCGAGGCCCGCAGACACCACATCCGTTTCGTTTGGGCGTACATTCTGGCCTCCGCGTTCATCGCGATCAGCGTCACCTTCCCGCTGTTCCTCATCGCCCGCGAGGCGCGCCTGGCGCAGTCGAACGACCCACTGCCGCGCCTGGCGACGCTTGACCGCATCCTGCTGATCGCGCTGGCCGCGGGATTGGCCGCGTTCGTGTTGTGGGTGGACCTCGCATAGCTACTCGTCGTCGACGACCTCATAGAACGAATCCCCATCCTCGGGGGCCCCGTCGATCTGGCCGAAGTGGCGCCGAGCCGGACGCACGGGGCGCGCGTCCCCCGGCGGCAGGACGTCGGGTTCCTCGGCGGCCAGCTTGTCGTCGAGGGTGTGGTCCTCCTTGGCCTCGATCCACCGTTCGGGCGGATCGACCACGATGTCGCCGTCGTCGTTGCGGACCTCGTCGGAGTCCATCGACTCACTGGGACCCAACGTGTTGTCCGGACCCGGGTCGTCGTAATCGCTGGCCATGGGACAAGTCTGCCACCGGCCCTCCCGGAGGTCGGAAGTTTGAGCCGCATGCCGCCTCCCTGACCGTGCCGTCCTTCCCCTGTGACATCCCGCGCGCGCCGCGTCCGTGGGCAAATTCACACCGATGCGACGGCAGGTCGCGGCCCGCGCCCCGGGTGCGGCCGGCGCAGCGCGGCGCGCAACTGTGACCGAATCGTGATCGGTGCAGTTCAGCGGCCACATCCTCGGGGTCGGCATTCCGTTTCGTTACCCACCGGTAACTTTTGCTGTCGTAAGGCGGGTTACGGTGGTTCCAGCGAATACGCCGAACGACGGCGAAGGAGGCGATGGATGTGACTGACGCACCCGAGAAGAAGTATCTCGACGTCAACGGCGACCGGATCGCCTACGTCGATGAGGGCGAGGGCGAAACACTGCTCCTGGTGCACGGAATGGCGGGCAGTTCGGCCACCTGGCGGCACCTGATTCCGCGACTGGCACGCGATTGCCGGGTGGTCGCACCGGACCTGCTCGGCCACGGGGCATCGGACAAGCCGCGCAGCGATTACTCGCTGGGAGGCTTCGCGGTCTGGCTGCGGGACTTCATGGACGCGCTCGGTATCGCCCGCGCGACGGTGATCGGGCAGTCGCTGGGCGGCGGCATCGCGATGCAGTTCGCCTACCAGCACCGGCAGCGCTGCGAGCGACTGGTCCTCATCGGCAGCAGCGGCCTGGAACCGGAGCTCAACTGGCCGCTGCGCGTCCTCTCGGCGCCGGGCGCCGAACTGGTACTGCCGATCGTGGCGCCACAACCGGTGCTCGACGTGGGCAACCGGATCCGATCCGCGTTGGCATCGACGGGCTTCGGTTTGCCTGGCGGTGAATTATGGGACAGCTTCTCCGCCCTGGCCGACGGCGCGACCCGGCAGGCCTTCCTGCACACCCTGCGATCGGTGGTGGACTACCGCGGTCAGGCGGTCGAGGCCATGAGCCGGCCGCACATCGCCGCCCAGCTGCCGGTCCTGCTGATCTGGGGTGAACGCGACCGGGTGGTCCCGGTGTCGCACGGCTATGCCGCGCACCAGGCCATGCCGGACAGCCGACTGACGGTGCTGGCCGACGTCGGGCACTTTCCGCACGTCGAGGCACCCGACATGGTCGGCGGCATCGTCCGGGACTTCCTCGCTACCACCGAGCGCCGATCCGCGTTGATCACCCGCTGCTGATCGCTACGCTGGCGCCTGTGGACCGGACGATCGTGATCACGGGCGCCAGCGACGGCGTCGGTGCCGCGGCCGCCGGCCGGTTGCGCCGAAGTGGTGAGAATGTCGTCGTGGTGGGCCGTTCGCCGGCCAAGACCGCGGCGGTGGCACAGCCCTTGGGCGCCGACTTCTTCGTCGCCGACTTCGCCGAGCTGGCACAGGTGCGCGAGCTGGCACAGCAGTTGCTGGTCCGCTATCCGCGCATCGACGTCTCTTCTACCTCAGGAACAAGCCGGCCCGGGTCAACAAACGGGCCGACGACCCCGTCCTCGCCGAGCAGTTGTGGGATCGCCGCCTCGACATGGTCGCCATGCAGGACTGACACGCAGGACTGGAAGGACAACCGATGACCGTCACCGTCGTCAATGCCGGACCCCGGCGGATCAGCCGCTCGGTAACCGTGAACGCACCGGCCGCCGAACTTTTCGCCATGGTCGCCGACCCCCGTCGTCACGGCGAACTCGACGGTTCGGGCACGGTGCGGGACAACGTCCGCGGTCCGTCGAAACTCGTTGCCGGGTCCAAGTTCTCGACGAACATGAAGATGTACGGCCTGCCCTACCGGATCACCAGTACCGTGACGGCGGTCAAACCCTGCGAACTGGTGGAATGGCGTCATCCGATGGGTCACCGGTGGCGCTGGGAGTTCGAGGCCCTGGCGCCGGCGCTGACGCGGGTGACCGAGACATTCGACTACCAGGACGCCGGCACCATGAAGAACCGGCTGAAATACTACGAGCGCATCGGCGCGGCCGAGAGCAATGCAACGGGTATCGAAGCGACACTGCGCAATCTGCACGACCGCTTCGCCGCGCGCTGAGGTCCCACGTCTCAGTACGCGATGAACAGGATCTCGTCGCGGGAGTACTCGTGACCCGGGTGGTTCTCGGCGAGGTGCTTCTGGGTCTGCTCGACCAGATCGTCCTCGTCGGTGCCGACGATGGATTCACCGCACGGGCAGTTCAGGTGAGTCTTCATGGGTAAGTGTCTACCCGACGGCTGTCGTCTGCGGTAGACACGTGGTCATGTGGGATTTCGAGACCGACCCCGAGTACCAGGCCAAGCTCGACTGGGTGGACGGCTTCATGCGCGACGACGTCGAACCGCTGGACTTCGTGGGGCTCGACCCGTATGACAAGGCCAACCCCGATGTGATGGCCGTTCTGCGGCCGCTGCAGCAGCGGGTCCGTGAACAGGGTCTGTGGGCGGCGCACCTGACACCCGATCTCGGCGGTCAGGGCTACGGGCAGGTCCAGCTGGCGCTGCTCAACGAGATCCTGGGCCGCTCCCGGTGGGCGCCGTCGGTGTTCGGCTGCCAGGCCCCCGACTCCGGCAATGCCGAGATCCTGGCGCTGTTCGGCACCGACGAACAGAAGCAGCGCTATCTGCAGCCACTGCTGGACGGCGAGATCTCGTCGTGCTATTCGATGACCGAACCGCAGGGCGGCTCCGACCCGGGGCTGTTCGTCACCCGCGCGGTGCGGGACGGGGATTCGTGGGTGATCGACGGCGAGAAGTGGTTCTCGAGCAACGCGCGGCACGCGTCGTTCTTCATCGTGATGGCGGTGACCAACCCGGATGCCCGCACCCGGGACAAGATGTCCCTGTTCATCGTGCCGGCCGAGGCGCCGGGCATCGAGATCGTCCGCAACGTGGCAGTCGGCGGGGAATCGTCCGACCACGGTTCACACGGCTATGTTCGCTACACCGGCGTACGGGTTCCGGCCGACCACGTCCTCGGCGGGGAAGGTCAGGCCTTCGCGATCGCGCAGACCCGCCTCGGCGGCGGCCGGGTGCACCACGCGATGCGGACCATCGCGCTGGCCCGGCGCGCGTTCGACATGATGTGCGAACGCGCGGTGTCGCGGCAGACCCGGCTCGGTCCACTGTCGAGTTTCCAACTGACACAAGAGAAGATCGCCGACAGCTGGATTCAGATCGAACAGTTCCGGTTGCTGGTGTTACGCACCGCGTGGTTGATCGACAAGCATCACGACTACCAGTTGGTGCGCCGCGACATCGCCGCGGTCAAGGTCGCAATGCCACAGGTGCTGCACGATGTGGTTCAGCGGGCGATGCACCTGCACGGCGCTCTCGGCGTCTCCAACGAAATGCCGTTCGTGAAGATGATGGTCGCCGCAGAGTCGCTGGCCATCGCCGACGGGCCCACCGAGGTACACAAGCTGACGCTGGCCAGACGCACGCTGCGCGAGTATGAACCCGTCGACACGATGTTCCCGTCGGCGCACATCCCGACCCGGCGCGCGCAGGCGGCGGCCCGGTTGGCCGAACGTCTCGAACACCAGGTGGCCGAGCTGTGAGCGCAACCCGACCCGCGAGCGTGCGTGTCCCCGGCCGCCACGCCGGGGATTTCCCGTGGTCTGCGCACGCTCGTGGCGGGTGATCAGCCGCCGATGTAGCGCAGCACGCTCTCCGCCACGCACGCCGGCTTGCCGGCGCCCTCGATCTCGATGGTGGTGGAGACGGTCACCTGCACCGTGTTGTTGCCGATGTCCTCGGCGCCCACCAGCGTGCTCGTCGCGCGCACCTTCGACCCGACCGGGACGGGCGACGGGAACCGAACCTTGTTCAGCCCGTAGTTGATCGCCAGCTTGATGCCGTTGACGGTGTACATATCGTGCATCAGCCGGGGCAGCAGCGACAGCGTCATGAAGCCGTGCGCGATGGTGGTGCCGAACGGACCGGCCTTCGCCTTTTCCACATCGACGTGTATCCACTGATGGTCGCCGGTGGCGTCGGCGAACAGGTTGACGGCTTCCTGGGTGATCTCGGCCCAGGAACTGGTGCCCAGTACCTCGCCCTTGGCGGCGACGAGGGCGTCCAGCGATTCGAAGGTCCGCATTGGTATCTCCTTCTCCAAGTTGTGTCACGGCTATCTTGCTGGTCGGTCAGTCGCGGGCCGCAATCAGCCCCTCCTGCACGATCGTCGCGCTGATCATCCCGTCGTCGCCGACCAGGCTGGCCGTGACCAGCCCGCGCCCACGGGCCGCCGCCGGGGAGCGCGACTCCAGCAGGTTCCACCGGTCGGCACGGACCGGGCGGTGCAACCAGACCGAGGTGTCCGTGGTGCCGCTACGGTGACTGCGGTCGCTCATCGAGTTTCCGTGCACCCGCAGCGCCGGGTCGATCATGTAGACGTCGGTGACGAACAAGGCCACGCAGGTGTGCACCAGCGGATCATCGGACATCGAAACGGTTGTGCGCCACCACAATCGGCGGACGAACGACTCCCCCTCGCCGGAGTCGGCGATTCTGATGTCCAGCTCGTCGAGCGGCAGGCCGGGCGCCGGGCCGGCCGGACCGGTCGCGTGGAGCTGATCGGGATCCTCGGGCAGATCGCCGTAGCGGCCGTGTTCGGGTCCGGTCAGCGGCGCCGCGAAGGACACCACGGCAGCGGTCAGCACTCGACCGTCCTGCCGCGACAGCACCCGCCGCGACGACGCGGTCCGGCCGTCGTAGACGCGTTCGACGTCGTAGTCGACGTCCTTGCCGCCGACTCCGCCACGCAGGAACTGCAGATGCATGTTGGTGGGCACCTTCGGGTCGTCGACGGTGCGCGCGGCCGCGGCCATCGACTGCGCCACGAACTGACCGCCGAACGCGCGTTTACCCGCCGGTCCGTAGCCCGGCGCAGCGAATCCGTCACCGACGGCCCACAGCTGCAGCAGATCCAGCAGTGCGCTCATGACGCGGAACCCGTTGCCACCGTGCCACTCTCAAGCAAGCCAGCCACCTCGTCGGGGGACAGGCCGAGGCGTTCGGCGAGCACCGCAGCGGTGTCCTCACCGAGTGCGGGCGCAGGCACCGCCGGTGAGCGCGACCCGTCGACGCAGAACGGCAGACCCGGGGCCAGGTACTCACCGACCCCGGGCTGTTCCAGCGGCGCGAACAAGGAGTTGGCCGTGACCTTGGGATCGACGGCCGCTTCGGCAAAACTGCGGTAGCGGTCCCAGAGGATCGACGTCGACGCCAGCGCGGCGGCGATGCGATCCGCGGGCTGCGCGGTGAACCACACGGCGAACAGCGCGGAGAGCGCCGTGCGGTGCTCGAAGCGCTGTCCTTCGTCGCCGAAGTCGGCGTCGAGCTCGTCGGCCAATGCGGCGACGGCCGCGGTGGTGCCGGTCAGCTCGGTCAGGTCGCGGAAGTGCCGGCCGGTGAGCGCGACCACCATGAACGACGCCCCATCGGCACTGACGAAGTTCTGTCCGTACTGGCCGTAGATGGCGTTGCCGAGGCGTTCGCGCTGAGTGCCGTTGATCATCGGTTCGGTGAGAAACCCCAGATTCCCGGCGGTGGCCAGCGCAACGTCCTCCAGTGGCAGTCTGATCGCCGCACCGGCCCCGGTCGCGTCCCGGCGGCGCAGGGCGGCAGTGATCGCCAGTGCGGCATACAGGCCGCATGCCACATCCCACGCCGGCAGCACGTGGTTCACCGGGCCCGCCTCGGTGGGCGGACCGGTGACCAGCGGGAACCCCAGGCCGGCATTGACCGTGTAGTCCACCCCGGTCCCCCCGTCAGCCCGGCCGGAGACCTCGAGATGAATCAGGTCGGGCCGCAGCGTCACCAAGGATTCGTACGAATGCCATTGCCGGCCGACGACATTGGTGATCAGCACACCGCAGTCGATGATCAGCCGCCGAATCAGCTCCTGGCCTTCCGCCGAGCGCATGTCGACGGCCACCGACCGCTTACCCTTGTTCAGACCCGTCCAGTAGATGCTGGTGCCACTGGCCGCCAACGGCCAGCGACGGTAGTCGGCCGCGCCGCCTATTGGATCGACGCGCATCACCTCGGCTCCCAGTTGGGCGAGCGTCATACCCGCCAGCGGGATCGCGACAAAGCTCGATATCTCCACCACCCGGACCCCGGACAGCGGCCCCGTCACTTGAGCTGTCTGCGTCATGGGCAAGAGTCAACCAGGATGTGGTTGCATGACGGGATGCCGGGATCGCTGGACCTGCTGCTGATCTCCGACACCCACGTGCCCAGGCGTGCGAAGGACCTGCCCACCGTGGTGTGGGACGCGGTGGAGCGCGCCGACGTCGTCATCCATGCCGGCGACTGGGTGGACGTCGCACTGCTCGACGAACTCGAGAGCCGCGCCGAACGCCTGGTCGGATGCTGGGGCAACAACGATGGGGCGGAGCTGCGTGCCCGGCTGCCCGAGCGCGCCGACGTGACGCTCGACGGGGTGCGGTTCACCGTCGTCCACGAGACCGGCGGCGCCGCCGGGCGCGACGCCCGGATGTCTCGGCTCTATGCGGATACCGACGTGCTGGTGTTCGGGCACAGCCACATTCCCTGGGACACCACCAGCACCACCGGGTTGCGACTGCTCAACCCGGGCTCGCCGACCGACCGGCGGCGCCAGCCGCACTGCACGTACATGACCGCCACGGTGACCGGCGGGGCGCTCACCGATGTGCGACTGCACAAACTGGACTGACGCATACTGCCTTCATGAAGTCGGACCTGCTGTCCCGCCGGGATCTGGATTTCCTGCTGTTCGAGTGGCTCGACGTCGAGGCGCTGACCAAACGTCCGCGCTTCGCCGAGCACTCCGCTCAGACCTTCGGCGATGTCCTGGACCTGTGCGAGCAATTGGCCGTCCGTTACTTCGCCAACCACAACAAACTGGGCGACGCCAACGAGCCCACCTTCGACGGGGCGACCGTGACCCTGATCCCCGAGGTGAAGCGGGCCTGGGACGCGCTGGCCGCATCCGACTTGTTGGCCATGGGCATGGACCACGAGCTCGGCGGCGCGCAGTTGCCGGTCACCGTGGGCCAGGCCGGCTTCGCCTGGCTGGCGGCGGCCAACATCGCCTCGTCGGGTTACGCGATGCTGACCATGGCCAACGCCAACCTGCTGGCCGAGTTCGGCTCGCCGGAGCAGATCCGGTCGTTTGTGAAACCGATGCTGGCGGGCCGGTTCTCGGGGACGATGGCGCTGTCCGAAACCCAGGCGGGCTCGTCCCTGGCCGACATCACCACCCGGGCCGAACCTCAGCAGGACGGCAGCTACCGGTTGTCCGGGTCCAAGATGTGGATCTCCGGCGCCGAACACGAACTCACCGACAACATCGTCAACCTGGTGCTGGCGAAGATCCCCGGCGGTCCGGCCGGGACCAAGGGCATCTCGTTGTTCATCGTGCCGAAGTTCCTGCTCGATGCCGACGGCACGATCGGCGAACGCAACGACGTGGCGCTGGCGGGGCTCAACCACAAGATGGGTCAGCGCGGCATCACCAACACGGTGCTCAACTTCGGCGACGGCACGTTCACCCCCGGCGGTCGCCCGGGCGCGGTGGGGTACCTGGTCGGCGAACCGCACCGCGGCATCGTCTACATGTTCCGCATGATGAACGAGGCCAGGTTGGGTGTCGGCATCGGTGCGGTGGCGCTCGGCTACACCGGCTACCTCAAATCGCTGGACTATGCCCGCCAGCGTCCGCAGGGTCGGCCGGTGACGGCCAAGGACCCGTCCACACCGCAGGTGCCGATCATCGAGCACGCCGATGTCAAGCGAATGCTGTTGGCGCAGAAGGCCTATGTCGAAGGCGGTCTGGCGCTGGCGCTGTACTGCGCCCGGCTGGTGGACGTCGCGGCCTGCCCCGAGTCGGCGGACGAACGCGAATCGGCCGGGATGCTGCTGGACATCCTGACGCCGGTGGCCAAGAGCTGGCCGTCGCAGTGGTGCCTGGAGGCCAACAGCCTGGCGATCCAGGTGCACGGCGGCTACGGCTACACCCGGGAGTACGACGTCGAACAGCTCTACCGCGACAACCGGCTCAACCCGATCCACGAAGGCACCCATGGCATTCAGAGCCTGGACCTGTTGGGCCGCAAGGTTCCCCGCAACGGCGGCGTCCTGCTCGTCGCGCTGGGCGAGGAGATCGGGCGGACGGTGGCGCGGGCGACGGCCGCCGGCGGCGTCGCCGGGCACGCCGCACAGTTGAACGCCGCCTGGCAGCGGCTGACCGAGGTGACCACCGGCATGTTCGCCGGCGGCGACGTCGAAGCGGCGCTGGCCAACAGTGCGGTGTATCTGGAGGCGTTCGGCCACATCGTCGTCGCATGGATGTGGCTGGAGCAGGAGTTGGCCGCACACGGTCGCGACGGGGACTTCTACGACGGCAAGCGGGCCGCGGCACAGTTCTTCTTCCGTTACGAGCTGCCGAAGACCGCACCGCAGCTGGACCTGCTGGCGAGCCTGGACCGGACCACGCTGACCATGCAGGACGCCTGGTTCTGAGCGGGCCGCAATACCTCTGCAACAGAGGTATTATGGCAGGGTGCTCACCACCGACCTGTTCGGCACCGTCGGCCGGTTCCGACGGCAACTGCGGCGCTCCGCCGGCCAGGGGTTCGACAACGCCGGATTGACCGAGGCCCAGGCCGAACTGCTGCGCCTGGTCGGCCGCCGGCCCGACATCTCCGTCAGTCAGGCGGCCGCCGAACTGGGGCTGGCTCCCAACACCGCGTCCACCCTGGTCTCCAAGCTGTCCGGCGAGGGCCTGCTGCTGCGCGAGCCCGATCCTGCCGACCGTCGGGTTGGCCGACTGCGCCTGACCGAACCGGCCCAGCACATCGCCGACGAGTCCCGCGCCGCCCGCCGCGCGGCGCTTTCGGCAGTGCTCGTCCAGCTCGACGAGAACGAAACCGCCTCCCTGGAAGCGGGCTTGGCGGTTCTGAACAAGATGACCCGACTGCTGAACGAGCAACGGCCATGACCCTGGCGATCGACTGCCGCAACCTCATCCACCGCTACGGCGACGTCACCGCTGTGGATGACCTGACCTTGCAGGTCCATGCCGGGGAGACCCTTGGACTGCTCGGCCCCAACGGAGCCGGCAAGACCACTGCGGTGCGGGTGCTGACCACCCTGACGCCGGTGCAAAGCGGTCAGGTGTCGATCTTCGGAATGGACACCAAACGCCACACGATGGACGTCCGCTACAACATCGGCTATGTGCCGCAACAGCTTTCCATCGAATCGGCGCTGACCGGCCGACAGAACGTGCAATGGTTCGCGCGCCTCTACGACGTCCCCCGCAAGGAGCGCGACGATCGGGTGGACGCCGCGTTGGCCGCGATGAACCTGCTCGACGTCGCGGACAAGCTGGCCAGCACTTACTCGGGCGGCATGGTGCGCCGCCTCGAACTGGCGCAGGCCCTGGTCAACCGGCCGTCGCTGCTGATCCTCGACGAACCGACCGTGGGACTGGATCCCATTGCGCGCGACAGCGTCTGGTCGCAGGTGCAACGGATGCAGGACGAGTTCGGCATGACCGTGCTGCTGACCACGCACTACATGGAGGAGGCCGACGCGTTGTGCGACCGCGTTGCGCTTCTGCACCACGGGCGGTTGCAGGCCGTCGGCGCGCCGGACGACCTGAAGGCCATCGTGGGCCCGACAGCCACCCTCGAGGATGTGTTCCGCCACTACGCCGGATCCGACCTCGACGACGAGGTGACTTCCGGTAAGGGCCTGCGCGAGATCCGCTCCAGCAGAAGGACGGCGCGCCGTGTCGGTTGAAACCCCGAATCCCACCCTGCTCCGCGCGCCCCGCGGCTGGCGCCGACTGACCGGAATGGTCTCGCGGATGGGCACTTTCGCGCTCGTGGAACTCCAGAAGTTGCGCCACGACCGCACCGAACTGCTCACCCGCATGGTTCAGCCCGCGCTGTGGCTGCTGATCTTCGGGCAGACCTTCGCCCATCTTCGGGTCGTCGACACCGGCGCGGTCGACTATCTGACGTTCCTGGCGCCCGGCATCATCGCGCAGTCGGCGCTGTTCATCTCCATCTTCTACGGCATCCAGATCGTCTGGGATCGCGACGCCGGCATCCTGGCCAAACTCATGGTCACGCCGTCACCGGCGTCGGCGCTGATCTCCGGCAAAGCCTTTGCGGCCGGCGTGCGCTCGGTGGCCCAGGTGATCGGCGTGCTCGCCATCGCCTACCTGATGGGCATACACCTGACCGCCAACCCGCTGCGCATCCTGGCCGCGATGGGCGTGGTGGCGCTCGGCGCGGCGTTCTTCTCCTGTCTTTCGATGACGCTGGCCGGCCTGGTGCGCAACCGGGACCGGCTGATGGGCATCGGCCAGGCGATCACCATGCCGCTGTTCTTCGCGTCCAATGCGCTCTACCCGGTCGACATCATGCCGCAGTGGCTGCGCTGGCTCGCAGCGGTCAACCCGCTGAGCTACCAGGTCAACGCTTTGCGCGGCCTGTTGATCGGCACACCGTCGAACCTGATGCTCGACGTCGGGGTACTGGTGGCGGCCGCGGTCCTCGGTGTGGTTTCGGCCTCGGCGCTGGTGCGACGACTGGTGCGCTGATCTCGCCGGTGCGGCAGGATGGCCCGGTGAGCAACGTCGATCCCGCCGACGCCGCGCGCATCAGCCCGGCACGCCTGCAGCGCATGTCCGGTCGCGACCCGTACGAGGACAATCGCGTCGCCACGCCGCTCGAGCTGCTGTTCGACCTGACGTTCGTCATCACGTTCGGGGTCTCCGCGGCTCAATTCACACACCTGCTCGCCCAGAACCATGTCGGCGCCGGCATCGCGGGATTCGCCTTCGCGACATTCAACGTGTGCTGGGCGTGGATCAACTTCGCCTGGTTCGCCTCGGCCTACGACACCGACGACTGGATCTACCGGCTGACGACGATGCTGCAAATGGTGGGCGTCATCATCTTCGCGATGGGCATTCCGGCGATCTACAGCTCCATTGCCGAAGGCGCCCGCGTCGACAACCGGGTCGCCGTCGCCGGATACGTGGTGATGCGAATTGCCATAGTGTTCCAGTGGTTACGCGCCGCGGGCCAGGATCCCCAGCGGCGCTCGACGTGCCTGACCTACGCCTGCGTGATCATCGTCGCACAGCTTGGCTGGGTGGCCGCCATCTTCCCAGACACGTCGGTACCGACAACTTTCCTCATCTACGGGGTCCTGGTGCTGGTGGAGTTCTTCGGACCCTGGTACGCCGAGACCCGTAAGGGTCGCACTCCGTGGCATGCCTATCACATCGCCGAGAGGTACAGTCTGCTGGTGATCATCGCCCTCGGCGAGGGTGTGGTCGGCACCGTCGCCTCGTTGTCCGCGGTCGTCGGGGAACAGGGCTGGTCGGTGGACGCCGTCCTGGTCACCGTGGCCGGGACGGCATTGACATTCGGTATGTGGTGGGTGTACTTCATCATCCCCGCGGCCCAGATCCTGCACGTAGAAAAGAAGCCGGCCTTCGGATTCGGCTACGGTCACATCATCATCTTCGGCTCGATCGTGGCCACCGGCGCCGGCCTGCACGTGGCCGCGTACTACATCGAGGAGCGTTCGGGGCTGAACTCCGTGGACACGATTCTGACCGTGGCGATCCCGCTCGCGGTCTACATCCTGTCCGTCTTCGCGATGTACTCATACCTGGTGCGCGCCGCCGATGCCTTTCACCTGTTCCTGCTGGCCGGCAGTGCCGCGGTGCTGGTGGCTTCGATCCTGCTGGCCCACGCCGGAGTGACCATGGCGGTATGCCTGCTCGTGGTCACGTTGGCGCCCATCGTCGTGGTGGTGGGCTATGAACTCGTCGGGCACCGCCGTGCTTCGGACGCCGTGCGACGGGCGCTTTCCGACGGCCAACCGTGAATGCGCATCGGGCGGATCTGTTGCCGGCCGGGCCTCGACCTGCGAAAGGTACTCTGCCGCAAGCACTCTGAGCTATCTCGGCACGCCGGTCGACGGTCACGAGACGGTGACGGAACCGACTCCGCGGTGACTCTCAATCGTTTCCCAACCGCTATCGCGCCACCCGATTCCGGGCGGCCGACCAGCGGCAACCACGTGCTTCACTGATGTCACATCAGTAATGGACATGCTGTGTCACATCCACGCGGAGGAGCACTGTCGTGAAGTTCGTCGAGAAATTGCGTGGTCGGGCGAAGAACCAGGTGCGTCGACTCACGGTTGCCGCCGTCGCGGCCACCGCGCTGCCCGGACTGCTCGGACTGGCCGGAGAAACACCCACCGCCGGGGCGTTCTCCCGACCGGGTCTGCCGGTGGAGTACCTGGACGTGCCGTCGCCCTCGATGGGACGTGACATCCGGATCCAATTCCAGGGTGGCGGCCCGCACGCGGTCTATCTGCTCGACGGCCTGCGCGCCCAGGACGACTACAACGGCTGGGATGTCAACACCCCGGCGTTCGAGTGGTTCGAGCACTCGGGCCTGTCGACGATCATGCCCGTCGGCGGCCAGTCCAGCTTCTATACCGACTGGTACCAACCATCGCAGGGCAACGGCCAGAACTACACCTACAAGTGGGAAACCTTCATGACCTCCGAACTGCCGGCCTGGCTCGAGGCCAACCGCGCCATCTCGCGCACCGGCAATGCGGCCGTGGGCATTTCAATGGCCGGCAGCGCCTCGATGACGTACGCGATCTGGCATCCGGATCAGTACGTCTATGCCGCATCGCTGTCGGGCTTCCTCAACCCGTCCGAGGGTTGGTGGCCGACACTGATCGGGCTGGCCATGAACGACTCCGGCGGCTTCAACGCCAACAGCATGTGGGGCCCGGTGTCGGATCCGGCCTGGCAGCGCAACGACCCGATGGTGAACATCAACCGCCTCGTCGCCAACAACACCCGGATCTGGGTGTACTGCGGCACCGGAACGCCGTCGGATCTGGACTCCGGCACCAGCGGCGGGAACCTGATGGCCGCGCAGTTCCTGGAGGGCTTCACCCTGCGGACCAATGTCACCTTCCGCGACCACTACATCGCCGCCGGTGGCCGCAACGGGGTGTTCAACTTCCCGTCCAACGGCACCCACACCTGGGCCTACTGGGGTCAGCAGTTGCAGATGATGGTCCCGGACCTGCAGCGGGTGCTCAACGCCGCGCCTCCCGCCGCCTGACATCGCGCACCCCGATCGCCCAAACCGACGCTTGGGCGGGAAGTGCGGGTGCAGCACGCCATTACGTCGATCTCGGCGTTTGGCGATCAGCTTTCGAGCAGCCGCTGACGCAGTCCGGTCGCACGCACCACCCGGCGGCCCAGCGCAGCGCGCACCTCGGCCTCGGTCCCGACGATGCGCACCCGCGTCTTGGCGCGGGTGACCGCCGTGTAGAACAGCTCGCGGGTCAGCAGCCGGGACTCCACGGGTGGCAGCAACACGGTGATCTCGTCGGCCTGGCTGCCCTGGCTCTTGTGGATCGTCATCGCGTGCAGGGTCTCGATGTCCGCGAGTCGACTGGTGGCAAATTCCTTGGCGCCCTTGGTGGTCGAGATGATCGCCCGCAGCCTGTCCCCCCGCAGTACCGCGACGCCACTGTCGCCGTTGAGGAGTCCGAGGCCGGCGTCGTTGGCCGTCACCAACACCGGTCTGCCCAGATACCATGCGGCCCAGACCGGCTCGCCGGTCTCCTCGGTCAGCCACCGTTCCACCAACCGGTTCCACTGCCGCACACCGTGCGGGCCGTCGCGGTGCGCGCACAACAGGCGGTGCTGATCGAGCATCTCGAGCGCGGTCCGGGTGTCGCCCAGCCCGGCGGCCTGCCGCAGCCGAATGGCATGGGCGACCAGATCCGCACGCAACAGGTTCTGCGCGTCGCCGGAGTCGACGAACTCGATGTGCTCACCGCCCGCTTTCAGCAGTTCCACCACGCGGTCGGCTGAGCCGGTCCGCACCGCCGAGGCGAGTTCACCGATGTCGGCGCCGAACCGGTGCGATGTCGTCAACGCCGCCACCCGAATGTCGGTCCGGGCGCCCAGGCCGTCGACCAGATCGGCGAGCACCGCCCCGGCGTCGACCGACGTCAACTGGTCGGGGTCGCCGACCAGGATCAACCGCGTGTTCGGGCGTACCGCCTCGAGCAACCGGGCCATCATCGTCAGCGAGACCATGGAGGTCTCGTCGACGACGATCACGTCGTAGGGCAGCCGGTTGCTCCGGTCGTATCTGAAACGCGAGCTGCTGTCCGGTCGCCAGCCGAGCAGACGATGCACGGTCACGGCGTGCAGCCCGGCCAGTCGCACCTGATCGGCCGGACCCAATTTGGCTACCTCGGAGTGCACCGCCTGCTGCAGGCGCGCCGCGGCGCGGCCGGTGGGTGCGGCCAGCGCGATGCGCGGACGTCTGCGTCCCGACAGTTCGGCCTGTTCGGCCAGCAACGCCAACAGCCCTGCCACGGTGGTGGTCTTGCCCGTTCCGGGACCGCCGGTCAGGACCGTCATCCATTGCGACAGTGCGACTTCGGCAGCGGCGCGCTGTTCCGGCGACCGATCCGCCGGAAAGATCCGGTCCAGGCCGGCGGCCAGTGCGGCCGGATAGACCGGTACCGGCGAAGACGCGTTGGCCAGCACATCGGTGCAGACCTGCTGCTCTTCGCGGTAGTAGCGGTCCAGATAGAGCAGTCGTCCGGCGCGCAGTCGCAGCGCAGGGGTGCCACCCAACAGCGGGCTGGCCCGTACCGCCGCCACCCAGGCAGCGCCGGCCGGCCAGGGCAATGCCGGGTTCTCGACACCGGACGCCACGTCGAGCAGGTCGACGCACACCGATCCGCCGCGCAACGCGCGCACGGTCAGAGCCACCGCGAGCGCCACCGACTCATCGGATTCGCCGTACAGTTCGGTCAGCCTGGTTGCGACGTGGACTTCCGCGGCCTCGATCACACCGGCTTCGTTGAAGCTGCGCAGCAGTCCCGACGCACCGCCCACGAACCGCCAGTCGGCGCGATCCGCCTCATCGGGTTCCGCGCCGACGGTGATCGGGCCGACGGTCATCGGGCCGGCTCCCCACGGTCGAGCAGGTCGGACAGGCCAGTCACCAACGCGGCCGGCGGACGCCAGCTGAACACCCCCGCGGGGACACCGTCGACCGCCGGAGTCCGTGGCCCGCACATTCCCCGGACGAACAGGTACAGCACACCCCCCAGATGCGCGTCAGGATCGTAAGCCGGCACCCGCCAGCGCAGAAACCGATGCAGCACAACGGTATACAGAATCGCCTGCAGCGGATAGTCGGAATGCAGCATCGCGCGGGTGAGCCGGTCCGGCGCGTAATCCGTCGCAGTCGAAGGCCGGCCCGACTCCCCGAGCATGTTGGTCTTGTAGTCGACCACTACGTAACGGTGCCCGGAGTCGGCGTCGCCCACCCTGAGCACCGCGTCGATCGAACCGGACAGATAGCCGCGCAACGACTGCCCACCGAGTCCCGGCCCCGTCAGCCGGTTGGCGTACCGACACACCGGATCCTCCTCCGGCAGATGTTCGCGCAGCAGGTGGCCGACATCGGCCAGACGGATGTCGGCGATCTCCGCTCGCAGCAGATCGCCTCCCGCCAAGGGTATTTCGAACTCCAGCTCGCACAGCCGGTCACGCCTGGGGATCTGGCGCAGGGTGCGCCCATCGGCCAGCGGACCCAGCGGGGTGTCGTGCAGTGGCAGCAGGGAGCCGGCCAGGTCGGTGGCGGAAACGGCTACCGGCCACCATCTTTCGTGCTCGCGGATGCGTTCGGCCAGCTCCGCGGCCAGGTCGTCGGCCTGCGGATCGGCGGTCTCCAACACCGCATGCACCAGTGAGCCGAACACCGCGCCGCCAGGCAGCACCGCCATCGGCGACACCACGTCGGCACCCTCGGCAGAGCCGCCCGGCGGCTCACCGAGCAGGTCCTCGGCCTCGTCGTCCTTGCCGATCTCTTCGGGTTCGCTTCCGACGCCGGCGAACTCGGCATCACGCACCAACGCCGAGTAAGACGTGCGGCGCCAGTCGAAGTCGATTTCACGATGGAAATGCCGGACGCCGAGATCGCCTCGTGTCTCGACTGCCGGCGGAGCCTGCGCCGGACGGATCCGGGAGTGCTCCACCACCAGCCCCCCGCGCTGCTGCCATCGTTCGAAGACCGCCAGCGCGTCCGCGTCGGTGATGCCGGGACGGCAGGTATCGGGAACCTGTGCCTCCTCGGGACCGCGCCCACGCAGAATCCTGGACAGGCCCGCGTGGATCTCGTCCTTCGACGGCGCCCACCAGGCCACCACCTGCGACTGGGCCCGGGTCAGTGCCACGTACGCCAACCGGAGCAGCTCGTGGGCTTCCTCGGTGCGCGCAGACCGGGCCGCCTCGGCGAGCCCCGGACTGCCCGGGCCGCCGATGTGCAGGCAGCGGCGCCCCGATTCGTCGTGGTAGCTAGGCAGTTTCGCATCCTGGAGGTTTCGGTTGAACTGGAACGGCAGGTAGACCACCGGGAACTGCAGTCCCTTGGCAGCCCACACCGTCATGACCTGCACCCCGACCGCGTCGCTGTCCAGTCGTCGATTGCGTTCGGCGCGCCGTCCTTCGGCGCGCCGATCGCGCAGCCAGTCCCGCAACGCTGGGACGCTGAACCGTTCCCGGTGGGCGGTGTCCTGCAGGAGCTGGGCGACATGCGCGAGATCGGTCATCAGCCGCTGGCCGTTGCGGGTGCGCAGCACGCGCTGACTCATTCCGGCGATGTTCGCCGCCTCGAACACCGCGGCCACCCCCCGGTCGCGCGTGTGGTCGGCCCATTCCCGCAACGTCTCTGCGATCCGGTCGGTCAGTGCATCGCCTTGCAGTGCGACACTTTCCACGGTGTGACCGAAGAAAGCCGTGGTGGCGGCAGCCCGCACCAGTTGGCTGCGATGAGTCTGGTCGAACGCGTCGAGCAACAGCAGCCAGTCGGTGGCCGCCGCAGCGGTGAAGATGTTGGAGTCACCGGTGTAGACGGCCGGTACGCCCACGTCGAGCAGTGCGTCATAGCACCGTCGGGCGTCGACGTGCTTCTCCACGATGACCGCGATCTGGCCTGGTGACAACGGTTCACCGTCGAAGGTGGCCCCCGCCGCGAGTAGCTCACCCACATCAGCGGCCAAGTCCGCTGGGATGTACGCGCGCAGATCGTCGATCAGGATGGTCTTGTTGGGCGGACAGTTCAGCGTGTCGCGGCCGACCACCCGCAGCCGGAACGGCGCACCATGCGGCGCACCCGCCAACCGGTGGCCACGGTTGGCGGCTTCGACCTTGTGGACGACGATCCTCGGGTCGCCCAGCGCGGCCCCACCCAGCACCGTCTGCAGCGCGTCCACCAGCACCGCGTCGCTGCGCCAATTCTTGGCCAGCGTGTACTTTTCGCCCGCCGCGGTGGCCGCCTCGAGATAGGCCTGAATGTCACCGCCGCGGAAGGCATAGATGGCCTGTTTGGGGTCGCCGATCAGGATCAGTGTCGAGTGCCCGCGGAACGCGCGGTCCACCACCTGCCACTGCACCGGGTCGGTGTCCTGGAACTCGTCGACCATCACGATGCTCCACCGTCGTCGCATCCGCTCGCGCGCTGCCGATTCCTCCGGCCCGAGCGCGTCGGCCAGCCGGGACAGCAGATCGTCATAGTGCAGGATGCCCAACCGCCGCTTTCGTACCGCCAGCTCGGCCAACACCTCCCGGGCGAACGAAAGTCTCACCCCGGCAGGCGATCCGGCGTCGGCGTCGGTGGGCGCCAAGCGGGTACCGGCCTTGCCGACCGCCTTCGTGGCCAGCTCGAGTGCCTCCTTGTGCGTCAGCACCGGATCCTGGGACTCGTTGCCGAACCGACGCAGATAGAGGTCGTCGACGATCTCGGCGACCAGGTCGCCGAGATCCTCGACGAGTTCCACGCCGGTGTCGGTGTCACCGGCCACACCCAGCGACTTGAGCACCAGGCTGCAGAACTCGTGGGTGGTGGCGATGGTGGCCGCGTCGAATCCCGCCAGTGCGTCGCGCAGCCGGGTATGCCGGCTGCGGCGCTGCTCCTCGGTACCGGAGAGCAGGTGTCCGATGAGTTCGTCACCCGCACCGCACGGAGCGCCGCCGAGGGCTGCCACCGCGTCGACGATCTGCTCACGCACCCGTTCCCGCAGTTCCTGGGTGGCCGACCGGCTGAAGGTGATCAGCAGCATGTCGTCGAGGGTCGCCTGCCCCACCGCGAGGTAGCGGGTCACCAGGGCGGCCAACGCGAAGGTCTTCCCGGTGCCGGCGCTGGCTTCCAGAACGACGGTCGACCCGGGTGCCGGAAGCTCGCCGAGGAGGTCGAAGCGCGGGATCATCGCCCCCCCTTCGCCCGACGTTCGGCGGCGAGCATCGGCAGCCAGAACCGGGCGGCGTAGGCACCCAGCCGGGTGCTTTCTCCGGGTACTCCCTCGCCGGGGCGGGGCGGGGCCAGGAGTCGCTCCAGCGGCGCCGGCGGCCCGCCCCAAACCCGCGTGTGCGCCTCGTCGTCCTGCTCGCCGGAAAACTTGTCGGTCCATGCTTTCCGGGTGGGATATTCGGGATCCCGGTTCCGGTACCGCGCCTGGGCCCAGGCATAGGATGCCTTCAGCGGCAACGGAATCGGCTCCCGACGACCGCTGTCGTAGAGCGCCACCACGTCGCGGAGAACGGTGAGCGCGCCGTCGGCCGGCAGGCCGAGGATCCTGGTCAGCACCGGTGCGTCGGATGCCCGGCCCACGCACACGGCAGTCCAGCTGCGCTCGGGTGCAGCGGCGCCCAGAGCCAGCAGCTGGATCCACGGCTCGGGCAGGTGGCGGGCGTCGAGCTTGTTGTAGCGCACCGATACCAGTCGGTCGCCGAACACCGGGCCCACCGTGCCGACCAACCTGCGACCTCCGCCGAGATCGATGTCGACGTCCACGGCGCCGGGCTCGGCGTCGCGGAACCGCGCGGCCGCGGTGGCCAACGCCTCGGCGCGATCGCAGAGGTTTCTGGCCAATCGCCACCCCAGCCGTCCGGGCGGCAGGGCGCCACGGCACCATTCGGCCTCCAGAACCCACTTCTTGTCCTGCCCCCGAAGCAGATCAGCGAGCATGCGTTCGCCGATCTGCCATTCGTCCAGACCGCCGAGCTCGACCGGTATCCCGTCGGCGAGGCCGACGACGTCGCGCGGCAGTGCCATGTCGATGGTGCGGAAGAACCCCCGGGCGGGATGCTTGAAGAAGGTCAACAGGTCGGCGAGCTCGACGTCGCCGCGGGGGGGTTCGAGCACCGGACGATCCGGGAAGGTGTGCTCCGGCCGCCGCCGTCCGGTCGCCGCCCGCGCCGCGAGCAACGCCGTCGGGTCGAAGGTGAACGGGGTCGGCATGCCGAGTGCGTTCGGCGTCACATTGGCGATGTCGAAGGGCTGCAGCGGATGCTCGACGACCACGCGTTTGCGCACCGCTTCCGGGGTGGTCAGGACCAGGGCATCGAGCAGTTCGGCGATCGGGACGGCCGGGGGGCGGCTGCGTCCGGTGTGTTCGTCCGCCCCGGTGTAGGTGATCACCAGCTTCTCGCCGGCCGCGGTGATGGCATCCAACAGCAATTGCCGGTCCTCCGAGCGGATGTCGCGCTCACCGGTCAACGGCCGACGGACCAGCACGTCGTCGCCGTCGGCGATGTCGAGTCTGGGGAACACGCCGTCGTCCAGACCGACCAGGCACACCACCCGGTGCGGAACGGATCGCATCGGAACCATGGTGCACACCGTCAGGCTTCCGGTGCGGAAGTTCGCGCGCGTCGGTCGGCCCGCCAGACGGCCGGCCAACAGTGTCCGAATATCGTTGAGCCGCATCATGGTTGCGCCGTAGCCTTGCGCCTGACCGAGGATGTCGGCGAACTCGCGGTGCAGCTGGGCGGTCTGCCAGGCATCGGAGCCGGCGCGGCGGGTGAGCTGCGCGACGGCGTCGGTCAACGTCGTCAGCCACTGTTCCAGTGGGCGTACCCCGTTCAGCTGGTCGATCACCACGGCGAAGCGCCGGACGAACTCGGCCAGTCGGCCCGCCAGTTCGACCTTGTTGCTGTCCACGTCGTCGAGGGGCAGCGTGCTCCGGCCGATCCAACCCTGGGAATCATCGGACATCGCGACCCCGGCCAGGATCCGGTCGAGGCCGAAGCGCCAGGTGTTCTGGATGAAGCCGTCGAGCCCGTAGGGCGCGCGGTGGGGGGCATCCAGGCCCCACCTGATCCCGGAGTTACGGACCCAGCTGGTGATGATCTCCAGGTCGTCGTCGGTGAAGCCGAATCGGCCCCGGACAGCATCCGATTCGGCGAAGTTGAGGACCTCGCTGGCGGTGACCCGGCGGTCGGCGATCTCCAGTAGCTGTGCCACCACGCCCAGCAGCGGGTTCGCCTGAACCAGCGAGCGGTCGGCCAGTCGCACTCGTAGCCGGTGTGCCGGATGGCTTTCGCCGGCGAGCTCGCCGAGCCCGAAGCCGGCCACCACCAGCGGGGCGTAGCTGTCGATGTCAGGGCACATCACCAGGATGTCGCGCGGCTGCAGGGTCGGGTCGTCGGCCAGCAGACCGAGCAGAACGTCGCGCAGCACGTCGATCTGGCGGTACCGGCCGTGGCAGCTGTGCACCTGCACCGATCGGTCGTCGGCGGCGAGCACCCGACCCTCTGGGCGAACCACGTTGTCGCGGATGTCGGACTGCAGCCAGCCCAGCAGGGTCTGCGGCGGTGTTCGTTCCGGATTCACTGCGCCACTTATTATTTCGTCGGTTGCACAGTTCACCGGAAGGGTGCGTTGGAGTTCGCGAACATCGCGGCCCAAGGTGGCCAGCAGCGGGTGCCGGGCCATCAGGTGACTCCGGTCGTCGCTGCGCAGCACCGGAACACCGGAAAGGTCCGCCTCGGCGGCGAGCTCGGCCCACAGCCGGTGGCTCGGGTGCGGCAACCACAGGTACAGGTCGTGGTGGGTGGCCAGCGCGTTCAGCAGTTCGATCTCGGTGCGCGCAAGCCGGGTGTGCCCGAAAAGCGAAACCCGCACCGGTAGGTCGGTCGGGCCGCCGACAAGCCGTGCCAGGGTCTGTTCGTGCCGCGCGTGGGGCGGTTGCGCACCGACGCGCGCGACCAGAGCGCGCAGCAGCTCCGGCTGCCAGGACAGGTCGCTGTCCAGCGGTCGGCCCGTGCCGTCGGTGTCGTCGCCGGCCAGCCAATCGGCCGGCAGGCGCGGCCGCTGCATCGCATAGGACGCAAACAGCCCGGCGATACGGCGCGCCACCGCGTAGCGGCGGCCCCGGCGAAGTTCGGCCTCGTCACCGTCGTCGAAGTGGCCCAGATGGGTGGCGAGCGTCCGGCACCACGGTTGATCAAGCGACGCGTCGATCACGTCCAGCAGCGGCCACACCATGGCGTCCGGGGCCCACGGATCGGTGTCAACCGTCCCGGTGATCTCCGCGATCAGCGATCGCGGTGACCGGAAGGACACCCCGGCGCACACCCCGTCGGCGCCGTCGCCACGACCGAGCACATGCGACAGGCGCTGACTGAGCCAGCGCTCCACCCCCCGCGCCGGGACGAGCACGAGTTCCTCGGCGAACGGGTCCGGCAGCGGCGTCGCCAGCAGTTGCGCCAGACCGTCCGCCAACAGGTCGGTGCGCTCGGCGCGGTGGATGTGAAAAGCCATCGGTGGTCACACTAGGGCGTGGCACCGACACGTTTGCGCACAATCGGCTTGGCGGTCTATTCCGGCTGCGTCCAGCCCACGCGGAGCCGCTTGATGCCGTGGATGAACGCCGAGCGCAGTATCGCCGGCTCCTCGATCGCGACGATGTCGGGAATGCGGCGGTGCAACTCCTCGAACAGCACCCGGATCTCCCGCCGCGCCAGGTTGGCGCCCAGGCAGAAGTGCGCGCCCCCGGCGCCGTACCCGATGTGCGGGTTGGGATTTCGTGTGACATCGAAGCGCCACGGATCGGCGAACTTCGTCTCGTCGCGGTTGGCCGAGTTGTACCACATCGAGACCTTGTCGCCGGCCTTCATCCGCACGCCGCCGAGTTCGACGTCCTCGGTGAGGTTGCGCCGCATGAAGATGACCGGGGTCGCCCAGCGCACGATCTCCTCGACCGCGGTGGCGGCCACACCGTCGAAATCCGCCCACCACGTCGCCCGCTCGTCCGGATAGCGGCTGAGCGCAACCATGCCGTGGCTCATCGCGTTGCGGGTGGTCTCGTTGCCGGCCGCCGAGAGCAGCATGAAGAACGAGGCGATCTCCTGGGAGCTGAGCCGCTCGCCATCGACCTCGGCCTGCACCAGGTTGGAGGTCAGATCGTCGGCGGGATGGGTTCGACGGGACTCGGCCAACTGCATGCCGTACGCGGCGAGGTCCAGGATCGCCTGGATGAGCGTGTCGCGGTCGCCGCCCACCTCTTTGTCGCCCGCGCCGAGGATCACCGACGTCCAGTGGAAGACCTGGGGCTCATCCTGCTCGGGGATGCCCATCATGTCGCAGATGATCTGCAGCGGAAGGGGGCCCGACAGCGACTCGACGAAATCCGCCTGCCCGTCGGGATGGCCGGCCACCATGTCGTCGACCAGACGCTGCGCCCGGGTCCGGACGCTCTCCTCGATGCGGGCCACCATCTTCGGCGTGAACGCCCGGTTGACGATGGAGCGCAGCCGCTGGTGCCGCGGATCGTCGAGCGAGATCATCGACCCGGTGAACTCGGCGACCGCGGGGTCCACCTGGGCCAGCGACACACTGGTCGGCATCGAACTGAACACCTCCGGGTGCCGGCTCGCGTGGTGCACATGGTCGAACGACGTGAGCGCCCAGTGCCCCGGTCCGGCCTCGAATCCCTTGACGACGGGTGCTCCGAAGAACTTGATCGGCGCCTCCCGGCGCAAGGTCACGAAGGCCCCGTCGCGCCGGTCGTCGTCCCAACCCCAGAATTCCAGTGCGCCCAGGTCGATATCGCTCAAGGCCACCGGCGGTGGCGGCACGCCGTTCTCACGGCGCGCGATACCAGACTCGATTGTCGTTGTCATCGAAGCCCCCTTCGTTGGCAAGTGTGACATTCGTCACCTGAACCCGTCCACCCGGCGGCCGCACCGGACGTGTCGCCGCGGGCGCCGATCAGTACAGCGTGGACGTGCAGTACGTCCGCGCCGGCGAGGGGTAGGGCCAGCTGAAGCTCCCGCCCTCCGACGGGCACGCGTGCCGGTCGTGCGTGTCGAGTCGCCGGGTCACCTGCACGAGCACCCCGCTGTCCGGCCCACCGGTGCGCGGACCGGCGCAATCGGCTCGCGCGACCACACCGACCGGCATGCCGAGGCGGTAGCAGTGATCTGCCACCAGGTTGGGCACCAGGCACAGCCCGGCTGTCACGCGATCGGCGGCCGGCGCGGGAAAATGCTGGTATTCGGCGGTCGGGCAGGTCCCGGAGGTGTCGGCCAGGGCGCCGATCGTGTAGCTGGGATCGTCGGCGCACGACGACCGCCGGACCCATACTTCCCCCGGGGGCGACGCCGCCGCCACCACGCAGTCACCGACCGCCAGCGGGCGGGTGATTTCCCGCTCGGATGCCACCCGGGACCGGTTGAGTGCCACCGCGGTCGCCGCGGCGCCGGCGACGAGCAGGACCGTCGCGGCGACGGCGAGGAAGCCGCGTCGGTGTCGCCGGGTGAACGTCATCCGCATGACATTGACAGACCAGGCCCCGGTTGTCTCCGGATTCACATGCGCATACACCCGTATCGTTGACTTCGTCGTCGGCGAGACGTTCGGATCGACGGCGCGTTGCACGCCGAGCCCGGTCTCGGTCGCGAGAATGATCCACAGTCATGCACAAGGCCCGGTCAACACTCTCCAGCGAGGTGGCGGTGTACGAAAAGCGCGTACTGATCACCGGGGGAGCGCGCGGAATCGGCGCTGCGACCGCGGCGCTCTTTGTCGCCCGCGGCGCCAAGGTGTGGATCGGCGACATCGACGAGGACGTCTGCGCCCGGACCGCGCGGGAGATCGGCGCCACCGGCGGCCGACTCGACGTGACCAGCACGCGCTCCTGGCGGGAGCTGATAGCACGCATCGAAGCCGTGGACGGGCCGCTGGACGTTCTCGTCAACAATGCGGGCGTGATGCCCATCGGAGCCATGGCAGAAGAGACTGAGCAGATCCGCGACCTGATACTCGACGTCAACGTGCGCGGGGTGCTCAACGGCATGCATGCGGTGATTCCCGGCATGGTGCAACGCCGACAGGGCCATGTCGTCAACGTCGCTTCGATGGCCGGAATGATTCCCATCCCCGGCATGGTCACCTACAACGCCAGCAAGTTCGCAGTGGTGGGGGCCTCGCTGGCGGCACGACAGGAATACGCCGGCGCGGGCATCGCAGTATCGGTGATCCTCCCGTCCGCGGTCCGCACCGAGCTTTCCTCCGGCGCACCGCTCGGCCGCGGAATGCCCACCGTCGACCCCGATGACGTCGCCGCCGCGATCCTGCGGGTGGTCCGGTCCCGCGTGGCTCGGCGTTCGGTTCCCCGGTGGGTGGCCCCGGCCTGGGAAGCCCGCGCCTTCGTGCCGGAGCGGTTGCAGAACCTCGCGCGAAAGCTGCTGGACGACCGCCGCGCGCTGACGGCAATCGACGCAGACGCCCGCGCCGGATACAACGATCGGGTGAACCGCCAGGCCTGTGCGCACAATGGCGGCCAGGCTGTGCCACCGGAGGGGCGATGACCCGGCGGGCGCTCGTCATCGGCTGTGGCGGAACCATCGGCGGGGCCTGGATCATCGCCGCCCTGTCGGCGCTGTGCCGCGAAATTTCTGTCAAACCAGCCGATTTCGACATCCTGCAGGGAACGTCGGCCGGCGCGGAACTGGTGACCATGATCGGCGCGGGAGTGGACGCCGACGATTTGGTGGCCATGCAGCGTGGCGTGGCGTCCGATCCGCGGTTGCGCGCCCACCTCGCCGCGACGCCGCCGGGGTTGCCCCCGATACCGGCGCCGCGCCTGCTGAACCCGCGGCTGCTGCGATCGGAATCCGGGCTCGCTGCCGCCACCGGAATAGCGCCGGCCGGTCGCGCCGATACCACGTGGTTGCAGCGGCTCGCCGACGCCTTCACCGACGGGCCGTGGCTCCCCCACCCGGGAGCCCGCATGGTGGCCTTCGACGTCGACCGCGCCGAGCGGGTGGCCTTCGGCGCACCGACAGCACCGCCTGCCGGCGTCGGCGAGGCGCTGCGGGCGTCGTGGGCGATACCGGGATGGATGCCGCCGGTGGAGATCGACGGGCGCCGCTACGTCGACGGCGGGGCCCGATCGACGGCATCGGTCGATCTCATCGGACCCGACGAGGCCGACATCGTCTACGTGATAGCGCCGATGGCGTCGGCGCCCGGTCACCACGCACCCGGCGTCGGCGGGATCATCGAGAATGTCCTGCTGCGCCGACCGATGTCGCGTGGACTTGCCGACGAGGTCGCCGCGGTCCGGGGCCGTGGGACCTCGGTGGTGACGATCACTGCCGACCGTAGTGATCTGGCCGGGCTGGGCGCGAACTTCATGAATCGCCGACGCCGGCGCGCGGCGTTCGAAGCCGCGATGGTCACCGCACCCGAGACGGTCCGCCGTGCCCTCGAGGTTGCGCCCTGATTGGTCCCGACTGTGGGGGCTACGGGCGAAGAATTCGCCCATTCGGCTGCATGACACTCACACTCGGGTGATGGGGGAGTCCTCAGCCGGGACGCTCGACCTCGGCCTTGATCCGGTTCAGCGTGGTGGTCATGTCCCGGATGTTGCGGCGAGTGCGCAACTGCCCGCCGAACATGCCGAACAGTGCGGTGAACACGCCATCGGTCATCCGGAACGACTCGGTGACGTCGGTGCCGTCGCCCGCAGCGGTGAACGCGTAGTGCCAGTTGTTGACCGGCCGGTCGCCCAGCAACACCTCGAAACCGAACTCCCGACCCGGCTCGCACGCGGTCACCCGGCAGGTCGTCCAGTACACCGGACCGATCTCGTTGCGCTTCACGTGCCCGCGGAACTTCGCGCCGAGGGCCGGACCCGTTGCGCCGCCGAGCCACTCGGAGTCGAACACCTCCGGCGAGTACCTCGGTGTGTTGCGGACGTCGGCGACGAGGTTCCAGATCTCGTCGGCCGGCGCGGCCATGTGAACGGTCACCGCGGCACGCATGACGTTGTCCTCTCGTTCAATGAAGCAGGCGCGCGATCGAACGCATCGGAATCGGCAGCCACGCTGGACGATACCTCGCCTCGTAGGCCGCCTCGTACACCGCCTTGTCCAGCTCGTAGCCGGACAGCAGATCCGTGGAGTCACGCGGGTCGGCGCCGGCCACGGCGGCATACCCCGCGCAGAACGCATCCGCGTTCCGGTCGATCCACTCGCGGGCACGCGCGGCCAGTTGCTTGTCCTGCGGTTGACCACCCTGACCGACCAGCGGCTGATACGCGGCGTACTCGTAGGACCGCAGCAGACCGGCCACGTCGCGCAGCGGCGAATCCGGCCGTCGGCGCTCGTCGAGGGGTGCTCCGGGCTCCCCTTCGAAATCGATCAGCAGCCAGGTCTCCGGCGTCCGCAGCACCTGACCCAGATGCAGATCCCCGTGGATCCGCTGCACGACCACCGGCTTGCCGGACAGCTTGGCGAACCGTTCGGAGATGGCGTCCGAGTACCGTTCCAGTTCGGGTACCGCCGCCGTGGCGGAGGCCAGCCGGCACAGCGCGGTGTCGACCGGGAAGTCGACCTGCGACGTCCCCAGATGCTCTGCCAGCGCTCGATGTACCGATGCGACCGCCTCACCCAACCGGTGCGACTCACCGGCGAAGTCCCCACCCACCTCGTCGGCGTACAGGTCGCCTTCGCCATAGAGATCCCGTGCGCTTGCGGTGGCCATGTCCCAACCCTCCGCCGAGTTGGGGGCGAATGCGGTGACCATGCCGAGCGGGCACGTTTCGCCGGCCCAGCGTGTCTGGTAGGCACCGAGAAGCCTTGCGACGTTCGGGTTTCCGGCTCTGCCGAGGACGCGGTTGATCTCGATGTCGGGATTGATTCCCGGCCGGACCCGTCGGAACACCTTGAGGACTGCCCGCTGGCCGAAGATCACACTGGTGTTGCTCTGTTCGACGCCGGACACCCGCGGTGGTTCGTCGTGCGGCAGGTCCACGCCCGGCTCCGTACCGAACGACACATCGCCACGCACCGCGTACTGTCCGAACAGCCTCAACAGATAGGCCGCCGCCGCGGGGTTGTAGAGCGCGTCATATCCGGTGCGTGCGCCGTCCGAGCCGATGTGGGCGACCTCGGCGTACTCGGCGATCGGCTCGACATCCCATTCGACGATCACCTGGTAGAGCTCGGACGAGCCGTCGGCGTAAACCGCGTCGACGATCGCGAGGTCCAGGTCGTCGCGCAGCGGAGTGTTGACTACCGTTGTGGCCGAAAGCAATTCGCGTCCGCGTCCGCCGTACCAGCGCTGTTCCGGCAGCCATCGGGCGAACGGCAACATCACTGCCACCCACCCGAGTGTCCGTCGGCGGCCGGGTCGAGTCGGCACAGTTGAAACCAGTAGAAACCGTGGCCGGGCAGCGTCAGCAGATAAGGCAGGTGGCCGATTCGCGGAAACTGAACCCGCCCCGTCAGTTCCACCGGCGTGTAGCCGCTCCAGGGCTGCAGATCCAGTTCGATCGGCTGCGGGAAGCGGGACAGGTTGTTGACGCACAACACGATGTCGTTGCTGTTCTCGGTTGCCTCGCACACGAACGCCAGCATCGACGGGTTCGATCCACCCAATTCCCGGTAGCTGCCGGTGGCGAACGCCTCGTGACGTTTGCGCACCGTCAACATGCGCCGTGTCCAGTTCAGTAGCGATGCCGAATTGTCCCGCTGGGCCTCGACATTCACCGACTGGTAGCCGTAGATGGCGTCCTGGTTCGGCGGCAGGTACAGCCGGCCCGGGGTGGCGGTGGAAAACCCGGCGTTTCTGTCCGGCGTCCATTGCATGGGCGTGCGGACGCCGTCGCGGTCGCCGAGCCAGATGATGTCCCCCATCCCGATCTCGTCGCCGTAATAGAGCACCGGCGAACCGGGCAGCGACAGCAGCAGCGCGGTGAACAGTTCGATCTGGTTGCGGTCGTTGTCCAGCAGGGGTGCGAGTCGACGGCGGATCCCCACGTTGGCCTTCATCCGGGGGTCCTTCGCGTACTCGGCGTACATGT
>CAYLWH010000041.1:0-33029 GCA_964387245.1 uncultured Mycobacterium sp. | reverse complement strand
GAACTAACCGCCCGGCGTGTTGCCGATCAATTCCACGCCGTTGCCGTTCCAGCGGAACTTCACGATGCTGACCAGTCCGATGCCGCTGGTGTACTTCAGCGCGATGGTGTCACCCGTGCTCTGGGTGGTGTCGATGCCGTTGAACCCGAAGGTGTCCGGTACCCCCGTCGGTATGTACTTGCCCTGGTGGAAGAGCACGGCTCGGGTATTGGGATTGTCGGCGTTGGTGTTGGCCTTGACGATCACCGCGGACAGCTGCGCGCATTCGTTGTAATTGCCGGCGATCGGTTCGGTGTTCCACGGCTGCCGGCTGCGCGGGTCCTTGGGCAGTTCGAAGATGGCGCGTGCAACGGCCGGTGCCGCCAGGTCGACCGCGCACGGATCGGGTGGCGGCGGCGTCGTGCTGGTGGGCGGGGGAGGGGGAGGGGCCGCCGGCGTGGTGGTCGGCGCGGCGATGCTCGTCGGATCCGGCGTCTTGGCGACCGTCGAGTCACCCGACCCGCATCCCGCCAGGACGGCCGGCAGCAGCACCACCGCAGCTGCGGCCGTCGCGCGCAACGTCCACATTCGCGCCAGGCTACCGCTGCACCCCGCGTCGCCTCGGCAGGCGGGGCCGGGTCCGGGCCGTAGACTCCTATCCGATGACCACTGCCGACCCGGACGAACCGGGGCTTCCCGCCGACGGCGCGGTGAACTTCGCCGATCTGCACATTCACCCGGCCGTGCTGCAGGCCGTCTCCGATGTCGGGTACGAGGTGCCGTCGGCCATCCAGGCCGCCACCATCCCGGCGCTGATGGCGGGCTCCGACGTCGTCGGTCTGGCGCAGACGGGCACCGGAAAGACCGCGGCGTTCGCCATCCCGATCCTGTCGAAGATCGACGTTGCGAAGAAAACCACGCAGGCACTCGTGCTGGCACCGACTCGCGAGTTGGCGTTGCAGGTCGCCGAGGCGTTCAGCCGCTATGCCGCCAGGCTGCCGCACATCACGGTGCTGCCGATCTACGGTGGGTCGTCCTACGCGGTCCAACTGTCCGGACTGCGCCGCGGCGCGCAGGTGGTGGTGGGCACCCCGGGCCGGGTGATCGATCACCTCGACCGCGGCACGCTGGACCTGTCGAGCCTGGACTACCTGGTGCTCGACGAGGCCGACGAGATGCTGCAGATGGGATTCGCCGAGGACGTCGAGCGCATCCTGTCCGGCACTCCGGAGTACAAGCAGGTCGCGCTGTTCTCGGCGACCATGCCGGCGGCCATCCGCAAGATCACCACGAAGTATCTGCACGATCCGGTCGAGGTCACAGTCAAGGCGAAAACCGCTACGGCGGACAATATTTCGCAGCGCTACATACAGGTCGCCGGTCCGCGCAAGATGGATGCACTGACCCGCATCCTCGAGGTCGAGCCTTTCGAGGCGATGATCGTGTTCGTGCGCACCAAGCAGGCCACCGAGGAGGTGGCCGAAAGGCTGCGTGCGCGTGGATTTTCCGCCGCCGCGATCAATGGGGACATTGCGCAGTCCCAGCGCGAACGCACCATCGCCACGCTCAAGGATGGATCACTGGACATCCTGGTCGCCACCGACGTGGCGGCCCGCGGCCTGGATGTCGAGCGGATCAGCCACGTCCTCAACTACGACATCCCGCATGACACCGAGTCCTATGTGCACCGGATCGGCCGCACCGGTAGGGCCGGAAGATCCGGCGCTGCAATGCTGTTCGTCTCGCCTCGGGAACGTCACCTGCTCAAGTCCATCGAGAAGGCGACCCGTTCCAAGCTGATCGAGGCCGAACTGCCCAGCATCGACGACGTCAACGCGCAGCGGGTGGCCAAGTTCCGTGACTCGATCGCCGACGCGATGGGTGCGCCGGGCTTCGACCTGTTCCGGCGGATCATCGAGGATTACGAACGCGACAACGACGTGCCGATGGCCGATATCGCAGCAGCTCTTGCGCTGCAGACCCGCAACGGCGCAGAGTTCCTGCTCACTCCCGAGCCGCCGCGGGAGCAGCGGAAGCACCGCGACGACGCCGACCGACCGGAGCGGTCCGATCGGCCCCGACGCCGCTCGGACGGCAACTTCGCCACCTACCGCATCGACGTCGGCAAGCGGCACAAGGTGATGCCCGGCGCCATCGTCGGGGCCATCGCCAACGAGGGCGGGCTGTCGCGCAGCGACTTCGGGCACATCAGCATCAAAGCGGACTTCTCGCTCGTGGAACTGCCGCCGCAGCTGTCTCGCGAGACCCTCAAGGCCCTGGAGCGGACCCGTATCCAGGGGATGCCCATCAATCTGCGGCTCGATCGCGGTCAGGGCGCCAGGGACGGGCAGTCCTTCGACAAGGGCAAGCGGCCGTACAAGAAGAAGTCCAGCAAGCCGGAATGACGTTGCCGCAGCGGCTCAATCGCGGCGCATCCGAACAGGTGTCCGCGGGCGGCCGGGTCGCTTCGCTGACCGGTATCCGGGCGGTGGCCGCGCTCCTGGTGGTCGCGACGCATGCCGCCTACACCACGGGCAAGTATCCGCAAGGCTATCTGGGGCTGGTGTACTCGCGGATGGAGATCGGGGTCCCGATCTTCTTCGCGCTGTCGGGATTCCTGTTGTTCCGGCCCTGGGTGAAGGCGACGGCCGTCGGCGGGCCCGCTCCCTCGGTGCGCCGCTACGCCTGGCACCGGGTCCGTCGCATCATGCCGGCCTACATCGCCACCGTGTTGCTGGCGTACCTGATCTACCACTTCCGCTCGGCCGGACCCAATCCCGGTCATACCTGGATGGGTCTGCTGCGCAATCTGACCCTGACCCAGCTGTACACCGACGGCTACAACTACGCGTATCTGCACCAGGGACTCACGCAGATGTGGAGTCTCGCCGTCGAGGTGTCGTTCTACGTTACGCTTCCGGTACTGGCGTACCTGTTACTGGTGCGGCTGTGCCGGCGGCAATGGCGTCCGGGGCTGTTGCTCACCGCGATCGCCGCGCTCGGACTGATCACGCCGGCGTGGCTGGTGCTGGTGCACACCACCGATTTCCTGCCCGACGGTGCCCGGTTGTGGCTGCCCACCTATCTGTTGTGGTTCCTGGGCGGAATGGCGCTGGCGGTGCTGCAGGTGATGGGTGTGCCCTGCTACGGGTTCGTGGTGCTGCCGTTGGCGGTCGTCTGCTATTTCATCGCGTCCACCCCGGTCGCGGGGGAGCCCACGACGTCGCCGGCGGGTCTGGCCCAGGCGATCGTGAAGTCGGTGTTCTACGCAGCCATTGCGGCACTGATGCTCGCGCCACCGGCGTTGGGCGACAACGGCTGGTACACCCGGATGCTGGCGAGCCGGCCGATGGTCTGGCTCGGCGAGATCTCCTACGAGATCTTTCTGGTGCATCTGGTGCTGATGGAGATCGCGATGGTCGAGGTGTTGCGCAGGCCCGTCTACACCGGCTCCACGCTCAACCTGTTCCTCGCGACCTTGGCGCTGACCATCCCGGTGGCCTGGCTGCTGCACCGCTTCACCCGGGTCCGGTCCGCGGGGTCACCGGGCCCATAAGTAGATAGGTTATGCTTGCCTAACTTTTGATCAGGAGGGTGGGCACATGGCCGATCAGAAACCGTCACGAGGCATTCAGGGTGCGTTGGTCAAGCTGTGGCGGGGTGGCGACTATGCGCTCACGGTGACCGGTCGCACCGAGATCAGCCCGCACTATCTACGGCTGCACTTCGATTCCGGAAAGCTGCTGTCCGAGCGGCCGGTACACCCCACGATGTGGGTCCGCGGGTGGTTTCCGGACGGCGACAAGTCCCACCAGCGCGGCTACACTCTGGTCAACCCCGACCCCGCGGCGGGCACCGTGGACATCGATTTCGCGATGCACGACGGCCTCGCGACCCGATGGGCACAGCAGGCCGCTGCGGGCGACAAGCTCGAAGTGACCGTGCTCGGAAGCAACTTCGAACTGCCGAAGCCGGAGCCCGCCGGATACGTCATCGTGGGCGACACCGCGTCGCTGCCCGCGGTCAACTCGTTGCTCGAGGCGATCGGCGATGTGCCGGCCAAGGTGTTCCTCGAAGCGGGCCACGACCGGGACCGGGAACTGCCCGTCGCGCGGGATACCGGGATCGTCTGGGTGGACCGGAAGAACGCCGGTGAGGCGCTGGTCGAGGCCGTCCGCTCGTCGGCATTCGATGCCTCGGACCATTTCGGCTGGGTGGCTTGCGACAACCGCACCACCCGGCACGTCGCCAAGATCCTGCGCGAGGAGTTCCTCATTGCCCGTAAGTCGATGAAGGCGCAGGCCTACTGGGTCGCGTGAGGTGTTTCGGCGATTCTTGCCTCAGATGACGACGCCCGGATTGAGGATGCCGTCGGGATCCAGAGCCGCCTTGATCCGGCGGTTGAGTTCCATGGCCTCGGGCCCGAGGTAGTCCGCCAGCCAGGGTTTCTTGAGCCGGCCCACGCCATGCTCACCGGTGATCGTGCCGCCGAGCGAGATCGCAAGGTCCATGATGTCGCCGAACGCCCGCTCGGCGCGCCGCGTCATCTCCGAGTCCGTGGGGTCGTACACGATCAGCGGGTGGGTGTTGCCGTCACCGGCATGCGCGATCACCGAGATCATCAGACCGGTGTCGGCTCCCATCTTTTCGATGGCCGCCACCAGATCGGCCAGTGCGGACAATGGAACTCCGACGTCCTCCAACATCAGCGACCCCTTGGCCTCCACCGCCGGGATGGCGAAGCGCCGGGCGGCCACGAAGGCCTCGCCCTCCTCCGGGTCGGACGTCGAAAACACCTCGGTGGCACCACATTCGGAGAACACCGAGGCCATGAACTCGGCGTCCTCGGCGCCCGCGGGTCCGCGGTCGTCGGAGGCCGCCACCATGATTGCGGCGGCGTTGCGGTCCAGACCCATCTTCAGCTTGTCCTCGACGGCATTGATGGCCACCGCGTCCATGAACTCCAGCATCGCCGGGCGGATCGTGGCGGTGATGGCCGTGACGGCCTCGCAGGCGCCGGCCACCGTCGGGAACGTCGCGACCACGGTGCACGCCGGATGCTGGGGCGGCAACAGTCGCAGGGTGACCTCGGTTATCACTCCGAGAGTGCCCTCGCTGCCGACGAACAGCTTCGTCAGGCTCAGTCCCGCAACGTCTTTCAGGCGTGGTCCGCCCAGGCGCACCGCGGTGCCGTCGGCCAGCACCACCTGCACGCCCAGCACATAATCGGTGGTGACCCCGTACTTGACGCAACACAGGCCGCCGGCATTGGTGGCGATGTTGCCACCGATGCTGCAGATCTCGAACGACGACGGGTCGGGCGGGTACCACAGGCCGTGCTCGGCGACGGCCTTCTTGACCTCGGAGTTGAGCAGTCCGGGCTGGGCGACGGCGGTGCGGGTCACCGGGTCGACGGTGATGTCGCGCATCTTCTCGGTGGACAGCACGATGCCGCCGTCGACGGCGGTGGCGCCGCCGGACAGTCCGGTGCCCATCCCGCGCGTCACCACGGCGATGCGGTTGGCGGTCGCCCACCGCAGGACGGCCTGCACTTCTTCGGTGCGCCTCGGGCGGACCACGGCCATCGGGGTACCGGCATCGGGATCGGCGGCTCGGTCCTGGCGGTAGGACTCCAGAATGTCCGGATCGGTGACGACGGTGCCCTCGGGGAGTTCGGCAGCCAGGCTGTCGACGACCGAGATGGACATGGCGACGATCCTACGGATCCGCCCGGCCGTGTCGGGTCACGCCGCGGCAACCGGCGGTGGGTCATCCAGGTGTCGCAGCGACGGCAGGAACACCGCGATGATGCCGATGACGAGCATCGGCACCGAAAGCGCCAAGAAAGTGGTGTGCAACCCCGCCGCATCGGCCAGCGGCCCCGCCAGGATCAGGCCCAGCGGACCGGCGGCATACGCCAGTGACCCCATCACGCCGACCACCCGGCCGCGCAGATGCTGTGGGGCGCGCGTCTGCATGACGTAGTTGTAGATCGGGGCTATCGGGCCGTAGACGAATCCGACGACGGCGCACAGCACGAGGATCAGGGGCAGGGGCGGTAGGAACGCGATCACCGTCATCGCCACCCCGAGGGTCAGCAGGGCGACCAGCATCGTGGTCCGCTTCTTCATGTGTCGGCTCAGCAGGGCATAGCCCAGCGCGCCCACCAGTCCGCCGATCGACAGCGCCATCAGCACCCAGCCCAGGTGCGCGGGTTCGTTGCGATCGGTGAAGTACTTGGGGAACAGCACGCTTTCCATCGGCATGTACAGGCCGGTGATGGCGAGGTCGATGAACGCCAGCGTCCGCAGAACCTTGTTGCGCCAGACGAATCCGAGTCCCTCGACGATGCCCGACCACACACCGTCGGGAAGTTTCCCGCGATCGGGCCGGCCGGCGCCCTCCAATCGCAGCACCCCGATCGCCAGCATCGACAGGCAGAACGCGACACCCGTCACCCACATGGCGTCAACGCCGCCGATGCTCGCGATCAGCAGACCGCCGATACCCGGGCCCACGATGTAGGCCAGGTTGAAGACCGCCTCGTAGACGCTGTTGGCGTGGTCCAGGGTCCAGCCCGCCCGCGTCGCCGACTCGGGCAGCATGGACTCCCGCGCGGTCATCCCGGCGGGGTCGAACAGCGATCCGAACGCAGCCAGGGTGGCCAGCACCCCGACGTTGACGGCATCGACGCCCGCGGTGAGCGCGATGATCGGAACGGCCACGACCGACAGCGCCGAGAGCGCATCGGAGATCATCGACACTCGGCGCCGGCCCAGATAGTCCACCGCGGTGCCGGCGATCAAGGTGGCGGCCAGCAGTGGCAGGGTGCCGGCCATTGCCACCAGCGACGCGTCCAGTGCGGACCCGGTGCGCTGCAGCACCAGCCAGGGGAACGCCACGATCGAGATCCCGTTGCCCGTGCCCGCCATCAACGCCGCGAACAGGATCAACAGCAGCGGTATCCGTCGGCGGTTGATCATGCCGGGGTGAATCTAGCAGCGGAGGGGCACGATGGTCTCGTGCTTTTCCATCCGCGTACGGGGCGGCCGTTCGACTCCCCGGTGCCGCCCGGTACCGGGTGGCCGGGTGATCCGGCGAGGCGCACCACAGCGGTCGCCGGTGACACCGGACAGGTAGGGCACCTCGCCGAGGCCGCTGCGTCGATCCGTGAGCTCGACGCCGACATCAGCGTGTGCCGATCCTGCCCGCGGCTGGTGGACTGGCGTGAAGAAGTCGCCGTCGTGAAGCGGAAGTCATTCGCCGACCAGCCGTACTGGGGCCGTCCGGTGCCCGGCTGGGGTTCACCGCGGCCTCGGCTGCTGGTCGTCGGCCTGGCGCCGGCGGCCCACGGCGCGAACCGGACCGGGCGGGTTTTCACCGGCGACCGCTCCGGCGATCAATTGTTCGCTTCGCTGTTCCGTTGCGGTCTGGTGAATCAGGCCGAAAGTGTCGACGCCGCAGACGGGTTGCGGGCCAACAGGATCCGGATCAGTGCGGCCGTGCGGTGCGCCCCGCCCGGGAACGCGCCGACACCCGCGGAGCGCTCGACGTGTGCACCATGGCTGCGCGCCGAGTGGGCGATGATCGAACCGCACGTGCGGGTGGTCGTCACGCTGGGCGGGTTCGCGTGGCAGGTGGCACTGTCGCTGCTCGCCGCCCAGCTTCCCGCCGGCCCCACACCGAAGTTCGGCCACGGATCGACGGTCGAGTTGTCGTCCGGTCTGCAGTTGCTCGGTTGCTATCACCCCAGCCAGCAGAACATGTTCACCGGGCGGCTGACCCCGGCCATGCTCGACGAGATATTCGCCGATGCCCGCCGCCGCGCCCGAATCGCCCCGTTCGGCCACGGTCCCGCGGCCGGGGCGGGAAAATAGTGAGATACTTTCTGACCATGCCGTCCGATCCGAGGTATCCGCTGTGAACAGGTTGCATTGGCGGGTGATCGCGCCCGTCGGATTGTGCGCCATGATGATCGCGCTGACGGGTGTGGCTGAGCCGGCGACGGCTTCGGCCGATGTGTGCGCCTCGGTGGGCCGCCGGATCTCGGTCAGCGGGTGCCGCAACATCGGCGATGCGATAGCGCCGTATGCGCCGCCACCGGCGGCCTATGCCCCGATGCCGGAGGACTTCGACGCGGCACCGCCGCCACCGCCTCCTCCACCGCCACCGCCGAACGTCAACGTGTGTGGCAACATCGGACGCCGGATCTCGATAGGTGGCTGTATCTAGGCCGGTATTGCAGAAGGGGTCTTTGATGTCTTTCGTCAGCCGATGTGCGCGGGTGGCAGTGGTGAGCGTGGGTGCTTGCGGGCTGCTGCTAGGTGGTGCCTCGACCGCCGCCGCCGACGAACCCGCTCTACCGAACTGCACCGCCGCGGACCTGGCGGGCGTGCTGTCGGGCGTGTCTGCGGCGGCTTCGGTGTATATGTTCACCCACCCCGATGTCAACGAATTCTTCACCGATCTGCAAAGTCGGCCCTTCGATCAGCGACGCGAAGCCCTGCAGGCGTACCTGGATGCCAATCCGCAGGTGGAAGCGGAGTTGCGGGGGATCCGAGCGCCCTCGGTCGACTTCCGCAGCCGCTGCTAGGCGTCTTCCTGACCGGGAAGCGGCGGCACCTGCTGGGCGTTGACTTGCCACATGCGGCTTTCTGTTCTCGATCTGGTGCCGGTGCGCACCGATCAGACCACCTCGGACGCGCTGGCCGCCACGGTGCGGCTGGCGCAGACGGCCGACCGACTCGGTTTCACCCGGTACTGGCTGGCTGAGCACCACAACATGCCCGCCGTCGCGGCGACCAGTCCGCCGGTGCTCATCGCCTACCTGGCGGCCCAGACGCAACAGATCCGGCTCGGTTCGGGTGGGGTGATGCTGCCCAACCACGCCCCGCTTGCCGTCGCCGAGCAGTTCGCGTTGCTGGAAGCCGCGGCGCCGGGTCGCATCGACCTCGGCCTGGGGCGCGCGCCAGGGTCGGATCCGGTGACGTCGGTGATGCTGCGCGGCGCCCGCGATGACGCCGACGTCGAGAACTTCCCGCGGTACCTCGACGAGGTCGCGGCGATGATGAGCCCGACCGGCGTCCGGGTGGAGTTGCCGCCGCGGGTGCAACGGCCCGACTACATCCTCAAGGCCACGCCCGCCGCAGCCGGTGAACCGCGGATCTGGCTGCTGGGTTCGTCGGCGTACTCCGCGCATCTGGCGGCTGCCAAGGGGTTGCCGTATGTGTTCGCCCACCACTTTTCCGGGCACGGCACCGACGAGGCGCTGGCGATCTACCGAGAGGAGTTCCGGCCCAGTGCCGTCGCTTCCGAACCGGTGACGTTCCTGACCGTCAACGCGTCGGTGGCGCCCACCCATGAGGAGGCCGCGAGGGTGTTGCTCCCGAATCTGCAGTCGATGGCGCGGCTGCGGACCGGACAACCGCTGCGCGAGCTTGACCTCGTCGAAGATGCCGAAGCCGCTCGGGTGAGCCCGCAGGAGCAGGCGATCATCGCCGCCGGACTGGCCAAGGCGATCGTCGGATCACCGGCGGAGGCCGCCGGGCAGGTTCGCGGGCTGGCCGAACGTTTCGGCGTCGACGAGGTGATGGTCAATCCGGTCGGCTCGGCGTTCCGGGGAACCGAGCCGGCGACTGCGCCGGCTCGCGAGACGACGCTGGAACTGCTCGCCAAGGAACTGTTCTGACTAACGCGGTGTCAGCACGATCACCGGTATGGGCCGGGTGGTACGTGTCTGGTAGCCGCGGTACACGTTGTGGTTGCCCGTGTTTACGATGTCCCACAGTCGCGGGTAGTCGGCGTGGCCGGGCATGACGATGCGTGCCGTAACCGGGAAACGTCTTGTGCCGACATTGATCTCGATGTCGGGCTGCTTCTTCAGGTTGAAGTACCAGCCGGGTGCCTTCGGCGCGCCGCCGAGTGATGCCACGACCAGGTAGTCGTTGCCGTCTGCCGCGTAACTCAGCGACGTGGTGCGGTGCAGTCCGGTCTTGGCGCCGACGGTGTGCAGCAACAAGAACGGCGACATCCCCGGTAACCGGTGACCGATCAGGCCGTTGCTCTTCTGGTAGACCGCGTCGTGCACCTTCAACATCGGGGCACCGAGGTATCGCTCCCACGCGGGTTGGTTCATGGCACTCAGTGTTCCAGCTGTGCCAGCGCGTCACGCAGGATCCGCCCAGTCGCTTCGCGGTCGGGATCGCGCCGTACCACCAGACCCTTGGCGAATGACAGCTTGTCGCCCGTCTTGCGGGGCGCGACGTGCAGGTGGATGTGGAAGACGCTCTGGAAGGCGGCCTTGCCGTCGTTGATCACGATGTTGTTGCCGTCGGCGTGCAACTCCGATGCCCGTGCCGCCGTGGCGATCCGCTGGCCCAGCGTCACCATTCCGGCAAGCGTGGCCGGTGGGGTGTCGCTCAGGCCGACATGGTGGTTCTTCGGCAACACCAGGGTGTGGCCGCGCACAATCGGGCGGATGTCCAGGATGGCGAGGTAGTCGTCGTCCTCATAGACTCTGACCGCCGCAGCCGAGCCGTCGACGATGGCACAGAACACGCAAGACATCCCGCAACCGTACCGAGCGGGTCGTTACGCTGCGGCGCATGGACTCCATCGAGGTGGCCTTCGCCGGTGCGGCCGAGCAAGCCCGGATGCTGGCAGCGGGCACGATCACCGCACCGGCGCTAACCGAGCTGTACCTGCAGCGCATCGCTCGGTTGGACCGGGAAGTGCGCGCCTACCGGGTGGTGTACGCCGACGCCGCGCGCAAGGCGGCCGCGGCGGCCCAGGCGAGGCTCGACGCGGGGGAGCGGCTGCCGCTGCTCGGTGTTCCCATCGCGATCAAGGACGACACCGACGTCGCCGGCGATGTCACCACCTACGGCAGCACCGCGCACGGACCCGCACCGGTGAAAGACGCCGAGGTGGTCCGACTGCTTCGTGAGGCGGGCGCGGTGATCCTGGGTAAGACGGCCGTGCCGGAGATGATGATCTGGCCGTTCACCGAATCGGTGTCCTACGGTGCGACGCACAACCCGTGGGACCTTTCACGCACCCCGGGGGGCAGCAGCGGTGGCAGCGCGGCGGCGGTGGCCGCGGGCTTGGCGCCGATCGCGTTGGGATCCGACGGCGCCGGTTCGATCCGGATCCCGTCGACGTGGTGCGGGTTGTTCGGCGTCAAGCCTCAGCGCGGCCGGGTACCGCTGTATCCCCACGAGGACGCCTGGTGCGGAATGGTGGCCTGCGGACCGTTGGCGCACACCGTGGAGGACGCCGCCCTGTTCCTCGACGTGACATGCGACAAGTCGATGCCCGGTCCGGAGGATGGCTTCGTGCGCGCGGCGTCCCGGCCGCCGAATCGGTTGCGAGTTGCGTTGAGCACCAAGGTTCCTCCGCCGCTGACCGCGCATCGTGACGTCGAGCAGCGCGCTGCCGTGCATCAGGCTGGGCAGGTGTTGCGGGAACTCGGCCACGATGTGGTGGTGCGTGACATCGACTATCCGCCGTCGGCGGTGTACGGACAGGTGTTGCCGCGTTACTTCCGGGGTGTCTACGACGATGTCAGGGTCCTCCCGCATCAGGAGCGCCTGGACTCTCGCACCAGGGGAATGGCCCGGATCGGCCGGCTGTTCTCGGATGTCCGGATGGCGAAGATCCGTGCCGCCGAGGCGGAGATCTCGGCGCGCATGCAGACGATCTTTGACGACGTCGACATGGTGATCACCCCCGGCGCGGCGACCGGACCGTCGCGGATCGGCGCCTATCGCAAGCGCGGTGCGGTTGCCACGCTCGCACTGGTGGCCGCGAGGGTGCCCTATCAGGCGGTGTTCAATGCCACGGGTCAACCGGCCGCGGTGGTGCCGTGGGGGCTGGACCGGCACGGGCTACCGCTTTCGATTCAGTTGGTGAGCAGACCTTTTGACGAGGCGACGTTGTTGTCGTTAGCCGCCGAGATCGAGGCCGACCACCCCTGGGCGCAGCGGCGTCCGTGCGTCTCGTAGTGGTCCGCCTCGTTTTCCGCGAACGTGCGTGTCTCCGGCCGACACGCCGCGCGCAGGCGTGTCGGCTACGCACGCTCGCCACGCCGCAAGCTTCGCCTCGAACGGTATGGTGTGCGCCGGGCTTGTCGAGGGCAGGCGCAGGTAGTCCATCGCTGCACTGACCGCAACCAGTCGACGGTAGTTCGCCTCGGCCGCACCACCGGTGAAGAACACCCGCTCGATCGACGGGTGTTCGGCGAAAAACGACTCGAAGTGGTTGACCACCATGCTGTCTCGCTCCACGGCCGAGTCCAGACTGCCCGGCCGCCGGCAGAATGCCAGTACATCCCATACCGCATACCCCGCCGAGATCAGTGCCGCCGTCCGCTCCGGGTAGGGCGAAGCAGGGGAGAAGTCGAGCAACTCACCCATGATGGGCCAGAACGCGTTACGCGGATTTCCGTAGTACTCCCGGCTGGCGAGCGAGAGCACGCTCGGGGCGTTGCCCAGGAACAGAGCGACGGGTCTGCCACCCGCGATCGGGGGCAGACCGATCACCTCGCCAGCAGAGATGGTGTACCTCCTGCAATCCGTAGACCGGGGCTGGTGCTCGGCCAGCCGTACCGTTTCCCGGAGACCGCCACCGTGCAGGTGCGCCATCCCGACGACAATGTCGACGCTGTTGGCGGCTGCCCACGCGCCCGCTGTCCAAACAGCGCGCATGACGCGCTGACCGAACTGTACTGTGACGCCTGTGGCGGACCCTGATATCGAGTCCCTCGGACTGCTTGACGGCCTGGCGGATGAACAACGCACCGAACGTGCAGAACTCGTCTCCTGGCTGCTGGCGAAGGGCTTCACCGTCGAGGAGATCCGGTCGTCATTCTCCCCGCGACTGCTCGCACCGCGCCGGGTGATCGGTGACGACGGCACCTTTGTGTCGACTCGCGAGATCGCCGATCGTTGCGGTCTCGACGTCGAGATGGTCCAGCGGTTCCAGCGTGCCATCGGCCTGCCCGCCGCCGATGATCTCGACGCCGTGGTGTTCCTGCGGGCCGACGGCCTCGCGGTGATGCACACCACGAAGTTCCTCGAACTGGGTATCGACCCCGACCAACTCCTGCAGGTGACGCGGTCCCTGGCCGAGGGGTTGTCCAGTACAGCGGAGCTGATGCGTTACACCGTGCTGGCGACTGTGATCCGGCCCGGTGCAACCGAACTCGAAACCGCCCAGCTGTCCGAGGCGCTGGTGGCTGCCGCGGCGCCGTTACTCGGCCCGATGATCGAGGACATGCTGTTGCTGCAATTGCGCCATGTCATGCAGACCGAAGCCGTCAGCGCATCCGAACGGGCGTCGGGCAGGCCGCTCCCCGGGGCCCGTGAGATCGCCGTCGCCTTCGCCGACATGGTCGGCTTCACCCGGCTCGGCGAGGCTCTCGACCCTGAGAAGCTCGAAGCGCTGGCGCACCGGTTGGCGACGATGGCCCGCGACGTCGCGGTGCCGCCCGTGCGGTTCGTCAAGACGATCGGCGATGCGGTGATGCTGGTATGTCCCGACCCGGTTCGGCTGTTGGAGGCCATGCTCGAACTGGCCGGCGCTGCCGAGGGCGATCCGGACTTCCCGCGGCTGCGCGCGGGGTTGGCGTTCGGTGAGGCGGTGAGCCGGGCCGGCGACTGGTTCGGCAGCCCGGTGAACCGGGCCAGCAGGGTGACCGCGGTTGCCCGCCCGGACAGCGTGCTCGTCGGCGAGACGGCCCGCGAGGTCATCGGCGATGCGGAGGGCTTCGCCTGGTCTTTTGCGGGCAGTCACCATCTGAAGGGCATCAAGGATCCCGTCAGGTTGTATCGGGCGCGCAAGACGGCGCCCGAGGTGGTCTCCAACCATCAGTGATCGGCCGAACGATTGCCCTCGCGCGCAACAGCACGCATTCTTGATCCATGGCAGGTAACGGGATCGACCGAGAACGGGCCAGGGGAGCACTGGCGGTCATCAAGCAGAATCCGGGCCTGGTGCTGTTCGCAGTGTCGCCGGCGATCATCGCGGTCGGACTGGTGTGGTGGCTCGGCGGCGGCGGATGGGCGTTCCTGCTGGCCGTTGCGCTGCTCGCCGCCGGTGGTTACTGGCTGCTGCGCAGGCGCTGAACGCGACAACCCTTCGCTGTTGGTGAACACCGCCCACAGCACGGCTGTAATCATGTAATCATGTGAAGATGAAACGCCATCATGGAACCGGCCGAGGTTGGCAACCGGACGCCGCCGACGCGTCGGACTGGTTCGCCGGTCGGCTGCCGCAGACCTGGTTCGACGCAGATCCGGATGTCACCGTCGACCGTGAGGAGATCACCGTCATCGGTCGCCTGCCGGCACCCGACGGGCCGGTCGAGTCGACGGCCCGGGAGTCAGGACGGGTGTCGCGCTTCCGCGAGGAAACCCGCGCCGAACGGATGCGGATCGCCGACGAGGCACAGGACCGCTATGGCCGCACGGTGTCGTGGGGGGTGCGCGTCGGCGGCGCCGATGACGGTGAGCAGGTCCTGTTCACTCACCTCGCGGTGCCGGTGATGACGCGACTGCGCCAGCCCGAACGGCGGGTGCTCGACACCCTGGTCGACGCCGGGGTGGCGCGCTCGCGCTCCGATGCGCTGGCCTGGTCGGTCAGGCTGGTGGGCGAGCACTCCGGGGAGTGGCTGACCAAGCTGCGCGAGGCCATGTCGGAGGTCGACGAACTGCGCACCCGGGGACCGGATCTCTAGAGCAGGGTGGGGCAGTCCGCTTGTGCGCTCACGCCTGCAGCATCTCCCAGTAGGCGCCACGGCGGGCCAGCAGTTCGTCGTGCGTGCCCTGCTCCACCAACCGGCCGGCGTCGATCACGACGATGAGATCGGCGTCCCGGATCGTCGAAAGCCGGTGTGCGATAATGAAACTCGTTCTATCCCGGCGTAACTCGGCCATCGCCTGCTGGATCAGCAACTCCGTGCGGGTGTCCACCGAACTGGTGGCCTCGTCCAGAATCAGCAGTCGGGGCTCCGCGAGGATCGCCCGCGCGATGGTGATCAACTGCTTTTCGCCGGCGCTGATCCTGCCGCCGTCGTCGCCGACCACGGTGTCATAGCCGTCGGGCAGTGTCTGCACGAACCGGTCGACGTATGCGGCGCGGGCGGCCGCCAGCACCTCGTCGCGGCGGGCGGCGGGCCGTCCGTAGGCGATGTTGTCGGCAATCGTGCCGCTGAACAACCAGGTGTCCTGCAGCACCATTCCGATCCGCGAACGCATCGCCCTGCGGTCCAGTGTCGCGGTGTCGACACCGTCCAGCAGGATCTGACCGGAGTCCACTTCGTAGAACCGCATCAGCAGGTTCACCAGAGTGGTCTTGCCCGCACCGGTAGGCCCGACGATCGCGACCGTGCTACCGGGTTCTGCGACCAGTGACATGTGTTCGATCACCGGGGTTCCCGGCAGGTAGCTGAAGTTCACGTCGCGCAACTCCACCCGTGGCGGGGTCGTCGAGCCCGGCAGCGCAGCGCGCGCATCGTCGCACTGTTCGGGCTCGTCGAGAAGCTCGAAAACCCGTTCCGCGCTGGCAACGCCGGACTGCAGGGTGTTGTACATGCCGGCGACCTGGGTCAGCGGCTGGTTGAACTGGCGCACATACTGAATGAACGCCTGAATGGCTCCCAATGTGATCTGGCCCGCCGCCACCTGCAGCCCACCCACGACAGCCACCCCGATATAGCTGAGGTTCCCGACGAACATCGTTGCCGGCGAGATCAATCCGGAGAGGAACTGGGCGCCGAAACTGGCGTGGAACACGTCCTCGTTGAGGTCGCGGAACTGCGCGCGGGCAGCGGCACGGTGGCCGAAGGTGCGCACCACGGTGAAGCCGCTGTAGGTCTCCTCGATGTGGGCGTTGAGTCGGCCGGTGTTGCGCCATTGCGCGACGAACATCGTCGCCGACCTGTGGGTGATCGTGCGGGTCACCCACAGCGACAGCGGCACCGTCGCCACGGCGATCAGCGTCAGCAGCGGCGAGATGGTCAGCATCATCACCAGTACCGCCAACACGGTCAGCATCGAGGTGAGCAACTGGCTGATCGTCATCGACACCGAGGTCTGGATGTTGTCTATGTCATTGGTCACCCGGCTCAGCAGTTCGCCGCGCCGGCGAGAGTCGAAGTGCGACAGCGGGAGCCGGTGAACCTTGTCCTCGACATCAGACCGCAGCGCGACCATGGTCCGCTGCACGGTGACGTTGAGCAACCGGGCCTGGGTCCACACCAGAAGCGCCGCAATGAAATACAGGCCCAGCGCCAGCAGTAGTGTGCGTCCGACCGCGGGAAAGTCCACTCCGTGGCCCGGAATCACGTTCATCCCCGACAGCAGGTCGCCGAAGGCGTCGTCACCGCGTGCCCGTGCCGCGGCGATCGCCTGCTCTTTGGTGATACCGGCGGGCAACTGCCGGCCGATCACACCGTTGAACAACAGGTCGGTGGCATGGCCGAGGATCCGCGGCCCGATCACGCCGATGGCAATTCCGATGGCTCCCAACGTGATCACCGCTGCGGTCAGGCCGCGTTGCGGTGTCAGGCGCCCGATCAACCGGATGATCGTGCCGCGGAAGTCCCGCGACGATTCGTCGGGCACCTGCTGCAGCCGTCGCGCACCGCGCATCGGCCCGCTCACGGTTGTTCACCTGCGCTGACGCCGGTCGACTGCGACTCCGCGAACTGCGCGTAGGCCGGGCAGTCGGCCAGCAGCGACTCATGTGTGCCGGTTCCGACCACCTGTCCGTGCTCGAGCACGACGACCTGGTCCGCACCCATGACGGTCGAAATCCGTTGGGCCACAATAATAACTGTGGCATCTGCGGCGGCCTCGCGTAACCGTGCGCGGACCCGGGCGTCGGTATGGACATCGAGCGCCGACAGCGCGTCGTCGAACAGGTAGATCGCCGGTGCACGGATGACCGCGCGGGCGATCGCCAGGCGCTGGCGCTGCCCGCCGGAGAAGTTCGCCCCACTCTGGGCCACCGGCATGGCGAGGCCGTCGGCGTGGGCGCGGACGAAGTCTTCGGCGCAGGCCACCCGCAGCGCCTCCCACATCTGCTGCTCGGTGGCTGCGGCGTCGCCGTAGTGCAGATTGTCGGCCACCGTGCCGGAGAACAGGTATCCCCGCTGGGGCACCAGGCCGATGCCGGACCACAATCGGTCGGTGTGGTAGTCACGCACGTCGACGCCGTCTACCCGCACCGCGCCCGAGGTCACGTCGTAGAGTCGGCAGATCAGCGACACCAGCGTGGACTTCCCGGAACCGGTGGACCCCACGACCGCCGTCGTGGTTCCCGGTTGCGCGACCAACGAAACATCCTGCAGCACTGGGCGGTCGGCGCCCGGGTACCGAAACCCCACGGCGTCCAGTTCCACCAAACCGGCCGTCCACGCCGGTTCCCGGGGCCGGTCGGGGTTGGTGACGGCGACAGACGTCGCCAGCACCTCGGTGATCCGCTCGGCGCACGCCGAGGCTCGTGGCAGCATCGCGAAGAAGATCGTCGCCATCAGCACGGCCATCAGGATCAGCATGAAGTAGGACAGGAAGGCGATCAGCGATCCCACCTGCATCCGGCCGGCGTCGATCTGCCGCCCCCCGAACCAGATCAGTGCGACCGAGGACAGGTTGACCGTCAGCGTGGTGACCGGCAGCATCAGCGCCTGCCAGCGTCCGGCCTCCAACGCGGTCTCGGAGAGTTCGGCGTTGGCGACGCGGAAGCGGTGCTGCTCGAACGGCTCCCGGGCGAACGCCCGGATCACCCGGATACCCGACAGCTGTTCGCGCATCACCCGGTTGATGCCGTCGATCAGCCGTTGCATGCTCCGGAAGATCGGCAGCATGTGCCGGATGATCCACCAGTTCGCCAGGCCCAGCACCGGGACGCTGACCAGCAGCAGCCAGGACAGTCCGGCGTCCTGATGGACCGCCATGATCACCCCGCCGACGCAGGTGATGGGGGCGGTGACAAGCACCGTGAACGTCATCTGCACCAGGAGTTGGATGATCTGGACGTCGTTGGTGGTGCGGGTGAGCAGCGTCGCCGGGCCGAACCGGGATGTTTCGTGCTCCGAGAAGTCGGTCACGTGGTGGAACAGCGCGGCACGCAGGTCCCGCCCGAAGCACATCCCGGCGCGTGATCCGAAATACACCGCACCGGCGGCGCAGACGACCTGCCCAGCGGTGACCCCGAGCATCACACCGCCGAGTCCGACGATGGTTGCGGTGTCTCCCCGAGCCACCCCGTCGTCGATGATGGCGGCGTTGACGGTCGGTAGGTAAAGCGATGCCAGCGTGCTGATCAACTGAAGCGACATCACGACCGCGACCAGCCCCCGGTACGGCCGCACGTACTGTCGCAGCAGCGCCCGGAGCATCCCGTAACTTTCGCATACCTGGTGATACCAACAAAAGTGCAGGTCAAAGGCGTGTCGCTGGTTGACCGCAAGGCGTGCCGCTAAAGTGCATGCTGTGAGAAGCAACGGGTGTGCAAACCGGTGAACCGCAACGTCAAGGTTCTTGTCGGGGCCACTGTCGTCGCCGTCCCGCTGATAGCCGGATGCGGCGGAGGCGGCGGAGGTGGCGACAGCCAACCGGGCGGGTCGCCGGACAGTCCGTTTGCGCCGACGGTTGCTGCCGACGCCAAGCACGGACCGATGTTCCCGGAGTGCGGTGGCGTCAGCGACCTGACGGTCCAGCAGCTCACCCAGGTCTCCGGCCTGGTGAACACGGCGAAGAACTCGGTCGGCTGCCAGTGGTTGCTCAACGGCAGTATCGTCGGCCCGAGCTTCTCGTTCACCTGGTTCCGCGGCAGCCCGATCGGTCGGGAACGCAAGACCGAGGAACTCTCGCGCACCAGCGTCGAGGACATCACGATCGAGGGTGCGGACGGGTTCATCGCCATCGGGACCGATCCGATGATGGGTGACAATCTCTGCGAGATCGGCATCCAGTTCGACGATGACTTCATCGAGTGGTCGGTCAGCTTCGCCTCCCAGTCCTTCCCCCCGCCGTGTGAGGTGGCCAAGGAACTGACCGCCCAGTCGATCAGGAATGCGAAGTGAGCCGGCCCATGGGTAAGCGGATTGTCGTCGCAGCCGCGGTCGGCGCCTCAGCGCTCAGCCTGATCACCGGGTGTTCGCGGGCGGTGGACGGCGCAGCGGTCAAGGCGGGCGCGGGCTCGATACCGCGCAACAACGACTCGGAGCGCACCTATCCCAACTTGCTCAAGGAATGCGATGTCCTGACCGCCGACGTGATCGCCAAGACCGTCGGCGCCGACCCCGCCGACATCCAGAGCCTCTTCGTCGGGGCGGTCTGTCGTTGGCAGGCGGCCAACCCGGGCGGTCTCATCGACATCACCCGGTTCTGGTTCGAGCTGGGCAGTCTCGACAACGAGAAGAAGGTCGCGGCCGAGCTCAATTATCAGACCGAGAGCCGCAACATTGCCGGGGTGGCATCCATTCTGATGCGCTCAGGTGAGGCGTGCGGGGTGGCCAGCGATGCCGCGGGTGTGGTGGGCTGGTGGATCAACCCCCAGGCGCCGGGCATCGATGCGTGCGGTCAGGCGACCAAGCTGATGGAACTGACGCTCGCGACGAGTTCCTGACCCCTCTTGCCGCGACGGTGCGTGTACCCGGCCGACGCGCCGATGGGCGGGTCGGGTTTGCGCACATTCGCCGGGCCGAATGCGATTCCTACCGCGGCACGTAGAACGTCATCAGCGCGGCGGCGCCCGGTTGCAGGTCGGCCCATGACCCGTTGACCCGCAGCACCGCGGTCGCCGATGTCGGGTACTTGGCGAAGATCAGTTCGGCGGCATCGGCATTGCTGCCTTCCGCGCCGGTCAGGCCGAGCGCCAACTGCGACATGGCCGGCTCGTGGCCCACCACCAGCAGGCTGCGTATCACGTCGTCGACGCGGTTGATCTCGTCGATGATCGCTCCCGGGGTGGCGCCGTAGAGTCGGTCGAGAAACTGCGCCGGTGCGTCGACACCGGTGCGCGCCAGGGTCTGCCGGGTGCGGGTCGCCGTCGAACACAACACCGCCTGCACGGGCGGGTCGATCACGCCGGAGCGCAGCCAGGCGCCGGCCAGTCCCGCCTCGCGTTCTCCGCGCGAGGCAAGCGGTCTGTCATGGTCGGCGACCGCCGCGGGGTAGGCCGACTTGGCGTGTCGCAGGAGCACCAGCGTGCGTCGTTCGTTCATGTGCGCTCCGTTCCCGTACTGGCTGGCGCTCCTGCGCTCGCTGCTCGCTGGGTGTTCATACCTGCACGATAGGCAGGTAGTTGCGCTGTTGCCCAGTAACCGTATCCCCGGGATCAGCCCAGGCGCGCTGTTGTCGGTCCGGTGGTCACAGCCACCAGTGGACACTCGCCGGAACTCGGCAAGAGGTGCGTGCCGGGCTCAGCGTCAGGACTCGACCTGGGCCTTCGGGCTGGTCAAGGTCTCGGCCAGCGTCCGGCTGACCTGCTGGGTTGCGATCCAGGCAGCGGGATGTGCCCGGCCAGGTCGCTGATGTTCAAGCCCCACGGCAGCGCCAGCGAGATCGGCACGCTCTTCAGGCGCAGCAGCCGGCGTCGCCCAAGAGGTCTACGCACTGCTGATCGCCTATCAGGCCCCGCGCACGGCATCGCCACATGCCGGGCAGGGTCCCCGAACTTGTCGGTGCCCGGTCCTAAACTCGCCTCGATCGGGAACCGACAGCCACGAACAGGGGGATACGGGATGCGGTTCATCCATACAGCCGACTGGCAACTCGGCATGACGCGGCACTTTCTGGAGGGCGAAGCACAGCCCCGCTACTCCGCCGCCCGCCGGGACGTGGTCGCCCGTCTGGGCAAGGTGGCCGACGAGTGCGGTGCCGAGTTCGCCGTCGTCGCCGGCGACGTGTTCGAATCCAACCATCTCGACCCGCGGGTCGTCAGCCAGTCGCTGGAAGCCATGCGTGCCATCGGGATTCCGGTCTACCTGTTGCCCGGCAATCACGATCCGCTGGATGCCTCGTCGGTGTACACCAGCGCGCTGTTCAGGGCCGAATGCCCGAGCAATGTCATGGTGCTCGACCGCGCGGGCGTCCACGAGGTACGGCCGGGTCTGCAGATCGTCGCCGCACCGTGGCGGTCGAAACGGCCCACCACGGATCTGGTCGCCGAGGCGCTGGGTGATTTACCGGCCGATGGCGTGGTCAGGATCCTGGTCGCACACGGCGGCGTCGATGTCCTCGACCCCGACCCCAACCGGCCCTCGCTGATCCGGCTGTCCGCGGTGCGGGATGCCCTCGACCGCGGTGCGGTTCACTATGTGGCGTTGGGGGACAAGCACTCTCGGACGCAGGTCGGTGACTGCGGCCGGGTCTGGTACTCAGGCTCGCCGGAGGTCACCAACTACGACGACATCGAGTCCGACCCCGGCCATGTGCTGGTGGTGGAGATCGACGAGGGCACCGGCCGGGCTGCTGTGCAGAGCCGCCGGGTGGGGCGGTGGCGGTTCACCACGTTGCGTCGCCAGGTCGACAACGGCAGGGATATCGCCGATCTCGACATGAACCTGGACCTGCTGGCCGACAAGGATCGCACGGTGGTGCAGTTGATCCTGACCGGCACGCTGACCGTGACGGACCGAGCGGCGCTCGATGTCTGCCTGGACAAGTACTCCCGGCTGTTCGCGTGGATCGGGCTGTGGCACAGGCGTTGTGACCTCGCGGTGGTTCCGGCCGACGGCGAGTTCACCGATCTCGGCATCGGCGGCTTCGCGGCGTCGGCGGTCGCCGAACTCGTGGACACCGCCCGCTCGGGAGACCTGTCCGCACCCGATGCCCAGGGTGCGCTGGCGCTGTTGCTCCGACTGGCTGCACCGCGAAGTGGGGTCGCATGAGACTGCACCGGCTGGTCCTGTCCAACTACCGCGGAATCACCCACCGCGAGATCGACTTCCCCGAGCGGGGCGTCACGGTGGTCAGCGGGCCCAACGAGGTGGGCAAGTCGTCGATGATCGAGGCGCTCGATCTTCTGCTGGAGTCCAAGGACCGCTCGTCGAAAAAGGACGTCAAGCAGGTCAAGCCCACACACGCCGACGTCGGCGCGGAGGTCACCGCCGAGATCAGCACCGGCAAGTACCGGTTCGTCTACCGCAAGCGGTTCCACAAGAAGTGCGAAACCGTACTGACCATCGTCGCGCCGCAGCGCGAGCAGGTCACCGGCGATGAAGCCCATGACCGGGTGCGGTCCATGCTGGCCGAGACGGTGGATGACGGGCTGTGGCAGGTCCAGCGGGTGCTGCAGGCGACGTCGACGTCCGCGGTCAACCTGTCGGGGTGTGACGCCCTGTCGCGCGCCTTGGACGCGGCCGCCGGTGATGCCGCCGAGTTGGCCGGGTTGTCGGGCACCGAGCCGTTGCTGATCGAGAAGATCGACGCCGAGTGTGGCCGCTACTTCACTGCGACCGGCCGACCGACGGGGGAGTGGGCCGCCGCGATCGCCGAGCTGACGGCCGCCGAGGCCGCGGTGACGGATTGCGCCGCGGCGGTGGCGGAGGTGGACGACAGGGTGCGTCGGCACGCGGATCTCACCGCGGAACTCGCCGAGTTGGCAAGCGCCAGTGCGGCGTTTACAGCCCGGCTGGTCACCGCTGAATCCGCCGCAACCGCAGTCGCCGCGTTGGACGACGAGGTCCGGGCGGCGCAGTCCGCGGCCACCGCCGCCGCGGCGACCAGTGCGGCGGCGGCCGCCGCCCACAAGGAACGGTTGCGGCTGCGCGCCGAGGTCGGCACCCGCGCGGAGGCGGTCGCTGAGGCCGAAGCCGCCGCCGTCGAATCAGCCGCATCGGCCGCGACGTGCAGGGATGTGCTCGCGGCTGCCCGGGAAGCCGCCGACGCGGCCGTTGTTGCCCTGCGGGACGCGCAGAACCGGGCCGATGCGGCTCGGCGTGCGGTCACCGGACTGGCCGACCGGGAGGAAGCTGAGCGATTGGCGGTACGGCTGGGCAAGGTCGACGCTGCGCGGCGTGAGCTGGATCGGGTGGCCGACCAACTACGCACCATTGCGCTCACCGACCGCGGCCTTGCCGACATCGAGGCTGCGGTCGCGGCTGTCGAACTGGCTCGAACGCAGGTCGATCTGACCGCACCCACCGTGGAGTTCACCGCGGATTCCGACGTCGAACTGCTCATCGGCGGCCGGTTCATCACGGTCGCGGCAGGCCATACGCACAGCGTCACGGTCGCCGACGCCACTGCCATCGGGCTGCCCGGGATCGGCACGTTCGCCGTTACGCCGGGTGCGACGAGTGCCGACACCCGGGCGAAGCTCGCCGCGGCCCAGCGGGTGTTGGCCGAGGCGCTGGCCGGCTCGGGTGTCAGTGAGATCGGCGAGGCGCGTCGCCTCGATGAGACACGGCGCGAACTGCTCTCGCGCCGCAACCAGCTCACCGCGACGCTGTCCGGACTTCTCGGTGACGACGACGCCGCGCAACTGCGTGCCCGGTTGGAGGTGCTGCGGCAGGCCCAACCGCCGAACGTCGCAACGGTCGATGCGGCCGGGGTGCGCGCCGACCTGGCGGCCGCCGAAGCTGTCCGCGTACAGGCGGCGGCTGATTGTGACACGCAACGCAAGGTGGCTGCCGCAGCTGCCGAGCAGTGCGCCGAGAAGGTAACGCGGGCAACGGTTATGCGTGAAAAGGCCGCAATCGCCAGAAGCGAGTTCGCCGCGGTCCGGGACCGGCTGGCCGCGCAGCAGGCGCAGACCAGTGACGACGACGTAGCCGTGCGTGCACAGGCTGCGGCCGAACACGCCGAGCACACCGCCGGCCTCGCCGGCGCCCTGTCGGCGCGGTTGGCGGAGGCGAACCCCGAGGCCGTTGCCGCCGAACTGGCTGCCGCCCGGGACACCGCCGCCACGTTCAGGCGCCGGCACGACGACGTTGCACGGGCACTGCGCGACGTCACCGTCGAGTTGACCTTGATCGGCACCGAGGGGCGCACCGGAAAGCTGGATGCCGCACGGGTGCGACGTGAGCATGCCGCCGCCCAGCACGCCCGCGTGCAGAGTCTTGCGCACGCCGCCAGGATGCTGCGGGAGGTCATGGGACGACACCGCGACAGCACCCGACTGCGGTACGTCGAGCCGTTCCGGGCCGAACTGGAACGGCTGGGCCGCACGGTGTTCGGCCCGACCTTCGAGGTCGAGGTGGACAGCGGCCTGCAGATCCGCAGCCGCACCCTCGACGGTCGCACAGTGCCCTTCGAGTCGCTGTCCGGCGGCGCCAAAGAGCAGCTGGGCATTGTGACCCGGCTGGCGGTGGCGTCGCTGGTGGACAGGGAGGACACCGTGCCGGTGATGTTCGACGACGCGCTGGGATTCACCGACCCCGAACGGCTGGCCAAGATGGGTGCGGTGTTCGACGTCGTCGGCGCCCACGGCCAGGTGATCGTGCTGACCTGTGTGGCAGACCGCTACCGTGGCGTGGCCGCCGCGCACACGGTGGAGTTGACTGCCTAGCTCGCCGGTTGTGCAGCGTCAGCCCTTGAAGTAGACCACCTGCTGGGTGGTGGCCAGCAGTGCGCCGGTGCGGCTCCACAATACGGCGGTCTGGTCGAAGTAGCCGCGCGAGAAGCGGTTTGCGCGAGCGGTACCGAGGACGAAGTCGTCACCCTGGGCATCGAGCTGCTCCTGGTCGGCGTGGAACTGGATGCTCAGCGAGATGGTCCCGGCGGGCGTCATCCGGCCCTGGCGCAGAAAGACGCGCGGGAAGAACAGGTCGCACAAGGCGGTCAGAGAGGCGAAGTCGAGCCGTCGCGGCGGATTGTCGCGCATCCACAGGGTGGTCGTCGAGGACGGGTTGGCACCGGCGTCCGAGCCGGGTAAGGCGCCTTCGACGAAGACCATCTGGTAGTTCTTGGTCCAGACGACTGGTGCCGCAGACCCCTCGCCCACAACGTCTTTCGGTGCCGGGACGACCGGTGCGACGGCCTCGTCGTCGGTCCAGGTGTCCCGGCGGATGCCGAACACCGCGGTACCGGTTGTCTTGGTCTCGCCGTCCTGGCGGAGTTCGACGATCCAGTGCTGGTTGGTCCGGTTCGTGCGCACCGCATGCAACACGATGTCGAAGTTGCCGTCGGCGATCGGCGCGGCGTAGTTGACGGTCAGCGCAATCGGTTGGCCGTGGCACTCGGGGTGCATCTCGATGGCGTGCAGCAGCGTCGCGGCGGTGATGCCGCCGAACGGGCCCACCATGTTGGCCCATTCGGGCAATGTGCGGCCATGCATGCGGTCGGGCCCGGTCTGTTCGAGCGCGATGCCGGAATCGAAGGGGTGCAGTGCATTCATGCGGTCTCCTCGGCCGTGTTCTGCTGATCGATGGAGCTGTCGACGAGGGTGCGGATGACCTCGGCGGGGGTGACATCGTTGAGCCACATCGACGGGGCGTCCGTTCGGTTGAGCATGGCGACGCCGTGCAGCGCGGTGGACAGGGCGGCCGCGAACCGCGGCAGGTCTTCGGACCGCGACTCGGCGGGATTCCCGCGGCAGTTCGCCAGCCCGCGGGTCACCACGTCGAGGGCCTCGCGCGCGGCCGGGGTCGGCGCGGTCGTCCGCGTCATCAGGGCATAGCGCATCGGGAAGCGTTGTGCGAAATCGACGTACGCCGCACAGCCCAGGTGCAATCGGTCGCGGGGGGTGGCCCCGAGGGCGGCCTGGGCGCGGATCTCGGCGACGACGTCGCGCCACCCGCGGTCTGCGACGGCCGCCAGGATTGCCTCCCGGTCGGGGAAGTGAGCGTAGATCGCCGGTGCCGTGATGCCCGCCGCGCAGGCGATGCCGCGCAGGGTCAACTCGGTTTCGCTGTCGGCGCCATCGAGCAGTTCGGTGGCAGCCATCAAGATCTCTTCGCGCAGCAGCGCGCCGCTGCCGCGGGCGTTTCGGCTGCGGACTTTGGTGGACACGCCGATGACTATACGTCCGTATATAAACAAATGTAAATTAAGTGGTCCGCAGGTGCCCATCCGATCCGCGAGGATGACCGGGCCCGCCCGAAGCGGCACAATGATCATCGATGACGCTCAATGCCAAGCGAAAGCGGGCGCACGACAAGCTCGCTGCACTGCCGGGTGTCCGGTCGACCCGCCGGCCGGTCACGCCTGGCGGCACGAAGCAGTTCGACCTCTATTACGTCCGTACGGGTCCGGTGTCCCCGCACCCGCTGGTGATCATTCCCGGCGGTCCGGGGATCGCCTCGGTGCAGCTGTACAAGGGCCTGCGTAGACGGGCCGCCGAACAGGGCCTCGACATCGTCATGGTGGAGCACCGCGGTGTGGGTATGTCGAGGCACGACGACAGCGGGGCCGACCTGCCGCCCGAGGCGATCACCGTCGATCAGGTGGTTGACGACATCGCAGCCGTGCTCGACGCCGTCGGGGTGCACCGTGCCGTCGTTTACGGCACGTCCTACGGCAGCTACATCGCCGCGGGGCTGGGCGTGCGCCACCCGGAACGGGTGCACGCGATGCTGTTGGATTCGCCGGTGTTGTCCGCACACGACATCCACGCCATCCGTGACGCCGTGCGGGGACTGCTGCTCGAGGGCGGCAGCCGGCACAGTTGGGTGCCCAAGGTCCGCGAGCTGGTCGACAGGGGTGTGCTGACGTCCGCCTCGGTGGAGGCGGTCAGCGCCGTCTACGGTTATGGCGGCGCCCGGCTGCTCGAGAAGCAGTTCGATCTGCTCTTGAGCGGTCGAACCCGGCTATGGCGCGGTATCGAACAGGCCAGCGCGCTGACCGGCCGGAAGATCCCCTACCGCAACGAGTTCGACCTGGTCGGCCGGATCGCATTCCGCGAGCTGGACTTCGTCGGAGAACCCGATGGCCTGCCGCTGGACCCGTCGGAGCCGATGAGTGCATTACGGAACCAGTTGGCAGGTCCTGCACCGGATTTCGAAGCCGAGCCATACGATTTGATCGCGGAGATGCCGGGTTTCACCTGGCCGACGGTCGTGGTGTCCGGCGGCCGTGACCTCACGACGCCGCCGGCCATCGCCGAACGGGTCGCGACGCTTATTCCCGGCGCCGTGCTGGTGCGGTTGCCGACGGCAGCACACAGTGTGATCGATTGCCGCGAGCGGGCCGCCTTCGAGATCATCGAAACGGTGCAACGCGACGAGTGCGGCAGCCTGCCGCGGCGTTCAGACGTACTCGACCGACTGCCGATGCATCCCGTGTTGCGCCTGTTCGTTTCGGCGATTTCGGCGGCGGCGGTGGTCCAGAATGTCCTTCCGGCCGTGGTTACTTCATGAAGCCGACCTTGGTGTAGTCCAGGTCGCCCACACCAGCCGGCCCGTAGTTGGCCAGGATGCTCCGTACGCCGACATTGCCCGGCGACTGCGTCAGCGGGAGCGAGAAGCCCTCGGCCCAGATCATCTCGTCGAGTTCGTTGGCCAGCGCGCGGGCTTTGTCCTCGTCCAGTTCGTCGAGCACCGCGTCGATCTTGGCGTCGATCTCCGGCGACCCGATTTTGCCGAAGTTGCTCTCCGCGCCGGAAGCGTAGATCTGGGTGAGACAGCACAGCGGGAACGCATCGCCGACCCAGCTGAACTGGGCGATGTCGAAGTCCCCGGTGTTGATGTAGTTGCTGAAGAAGTTGTTGCCGGGCTTGGCATCGAGTTCGAGTTTGACGCCGATCTGCGCGAGGTTGTTCTGTGCGATCTGCCCGAACTGGCGGGTGCTGGTCGCGTCGAACAGGACGTCGCGTATCACCAGCTGACGGCCGTCCTTCTCACGGAACTGGCCGTTGAGCTTCCAGCCCAGTGCATCCAGTTCGGCCTTGGCCTGCTCCGGGTCGTAGGCCACCACGGCGCTGTTGTCCTGGTAGCCCTTCTGCCCGGCGACGAAGATGTGGTTGTTCAGTGGGGTCGGCTTGTCGACCAGACCGCGCTGTGTGACGTCGGCGATCGCCTGGCGGTCGATGCCCTTGGCGATCGCCAGCCGAAGGCTCCTATCTGCCAGGATCGATCCGGGCGCACCGTTGAACGTGAAGTGATACCAGCTCGGGGCTGGTGCGCGACGGATGCTGATGCCGGGTGTGTTGCGGGCGTTGGTCAACTCGTCGAGCGTGGGCAGGCCCGTCGCGTCGATGGTGCTGTTCTGCAGCGCGGGGATCAAGGCCGCGTCATCGAGAACCAGGTAGGTGACCGTGTCCAGAAGTGGCGGGGTGCCCCACCATTTAGGGTTGCGCGCCAACGTGATCCGTTGCGCGGTGCGGTCCACGTTCGACACCAGGAACGGGCCGGCCGACGGGCCCGGGCCGTCGAGGTAGCCCTTGTTGAAGGCCTCCGGTGCCGCGGTCATGCTCTTGGGATAGAGCATCCCGTTGCCGGCGAACATGCCCCGCCACTCGACGTAGGGTTTTGCGAAGGTGATGACCGCCTGGCGGTCGTCGACGCCGCGCGTCACCGAGGCGACTCGATCGCTGCCGCTCGGGCTGGCGATTTGGAAGGCCTTGTCCTTGCCGGACGTCGCGGTGATCTGGGCGGCGATGTCCTCCCAGATGATCGGTGTGCCGTCGGACCAGACTGCCTCCTGGTTGATGGTGTAGGTGACCACCTGAGGGTTGGTGCCGGTCAGCTCGATGCTGGTGAAGTAGTCGGTGTTGACCGTGGTGGATCCGTCGGGGGCGACCCGGAACGCGCGCGGCATCGTCCACTTGAGCAGGTTGCCGTAGTCGGCCACGTTGCCGTCGATGTGCAGATTGTTGAAGTTCGACGGGAACGCCGTCAGAGCGAGACGAAGGTTGCCGCCCTGCTGCAGGGTGGCGGGGTCCTGCGGGTTGATGTCGCTGGTGTTGCCGACCTCGGCGTTCCCGCCCGCCGACGGTGGTGCCGTTGTTGCGCCCGAGCAACCGGTAAGGGTGAGAGCTGCGATCAGCAACACGGCCGCGAGGCGTCGAAACGTCATGGGCAGACATCGTAACGGTGCAGCGTATCGACGCAGGTGGCGCCGGGCCGGCGGTGTGCCTCGGCGCGGCTTCCAGCGAGTCGGCCGGTGTTCGACAGTGCGAATCCATACGGTTTCGGGGGGATTTGCATATGAAACTGCACAGTCGGTGTCAGGCGGCCGCGCGGATCACCGGTGCCGTGGCTCGGCCTGCGGAACCGCCGCCAGCAACTTCTTCGTGTACTCGTGGCGGGGGTGAGCGAACACCTCGTCGGCGTCGCCCTGCTCGACGATGCGGCCGGAGTTCATCACCGCCACCCGGTGGGCCAGGTGCTTGACCACCGACAGGTCGTGGCTCACGAACAGGTAGGACAGGGCCAGCTCGTCCTGCAGATCCAGCAGCAGGTTCACGATGCCGGCCTGGATAGAAACGTCGAGTGCCGACACCGGCTCGTCGAGAGCGAGGATCTTCGGTTGCAGTGCCAGCGCGCGTGCGATACCGATCCGCTGCTTCTGGCCCCCGGAGAACTCAGCCGGGTAACGTCCGGCATCGGCCCGGCGCAGGCCCACGGTGTCCAACAGTCCGGCCACCCGGGCCTGGATGGCATTCTTGCCGAAACCGTTGGCCTGCAATGGTTCCGCCAAAATATCGAACACCGGAAGCCGCGGGTCGAGCGAGGCCACCGGATCCTGGAAGACCACCTGCAGATCGCTCCGCAAGGCTCGGCGGCCGACCCCGTCCAGGGTGGCGACGTCGTGGCCCAGCACCTCGATGGTGCCACCTTGAGGCGGTGCCAGCTCGAGGATCTCGTGCAGCGTGGTGGACTTGCCCGACCCCGACTCCCCGACGATGCCCAATGTCTGGCCCCGGTAAAGATCGAAGCTGACGCCGTCGACCGCGCGAACCTCGCCGATATGCCGGCGGAATACCACGCCCTTGCTCAACCGGTAGGTCTTCGCCAGGTCGCGAACCTTCACCACTGCCTCGTCGGAAGTCGGACCCGTGGTGATGCGGTCCGGCGTGGTGGATATCCGGAAGATGTCGGCGGCGCTGCGCCCGGCGACGTCCTCGGTCCGGATACATGCGGCGCTGTGGCCTGCGGCGACGGTGACCGCCGGGGGTTCTTCGATGCGACACGCGTCGATGACCAGCGGGCAGCGGGGCGCGAACGGGCAGCCCGGTTCCAGGCCGGCCAGCGAAGGCGGCGCGCCGGGGATCGGAACCAGGCGGGTGCCTCGCGGTGCCTCCAGGCGTGGCACCGAGCCCAGCAGCCCGGCGGTGTACGGCATTCGCCGATCGGCATAGAGGTCAGCCACCGGGGCGGCTTCCACGGCGCGGCCGGCGTACATCACCAATGCGCGGTCGGCGAACTCCGCCACCACGCCGAGGTCGTGGGTGATGATCAGGACCCCGGCCCCGGTGACGTCGCGCGCGGTCTTGAGCACGTCGAGTATCTGTGCCTGCACCGTGACGTCGAGCGCGGTGGTGGGCTCGTCACAGATCAACAGGTCGGGGTCGTTCGCGACGGCCATCGCGATCACCACCCGCTGGCGCTCGCCGCCGGACAGTTCGTGCGGGAACGCCTTTGCCCGCCGGACCGGCTGGGCGATGCCGACCAGTTCGAGGAGTTCGACCGCACGGCTGCGTGCCGCGGCGCGGCCCACCTGGGGCCGGTGCACCGTGACGGCTTCGGCGATCTGGTCGCCGACGGTGTACACCGGTGTCAGAGCCGACATCGGGTCCTGGAACACCGTGCCGATCGAGGCGCCCCGGATGCGCGACATCTCGCTGTCGGATATGCCCAGCAGTTCCTCGCCGTGCAGCCGCACGGAGCCGGTGGCGCCGGCATACTCGGGCAGCAGCCCGATGACGGCCATCGCGGTGGCCGACTTGCCGGACCCGGATTCGCCGACGATCGCCACCACTTCACCCGCGTCGACGTGCAGGCTTACGCGACGCACGGCGCGGACCGGGCGGTCGTCGGTGGGGAACGTGACCGACAGGTCACGCACGGTCAGCAGGCTCATCGGGCGCCTCGCAGCCGGCGCAGGGTGCGCGCGCCGGGGTCGACGGCATCGCGCAGCCCGTCGCCGATCAGGTTGGCGCAGAACACGATCAGCACCAGCACGGCGGCCGGGAACAGGAAGACCCACGCAAATGTGGTGACCGACTTCGTGCCGTCGGCGATCAAGGTGCCCAGTGAGACGTCGGGTGGTTGCACGCCGAAGCCGAGGAAGCTCAGCCCGGTCTCGGCGAGGATCGCCAGCCCGACGTTCAGCGCGGTGTCGATGATCAGGATCGAGGCCACGTTGGGCAGGATGTGCCGCACGATGATGCGTCCGTTGCGGACACCCATATATCTTGCGGCCCTGACGAATTCACGGTCCCGAAGACTCAGTGTCATTCCACGCACCATGCGTGAACTGATCATCCAGCTGAACAGGGAGAGCAGGACGATCAGTAGCAGGACGCTGCCCGTCTGCTTGACCCGCGGCGTCATGATCGCGATCAGGATGAAACTGGGGACCACCAGCAGCAGGTCGACGATCCACATCAGCACCGCGTCGCGTCGCCCGCCGAAGTACCCGGCGACCGAACCGACCGTCGCGGCGATGGCGGTTGAGATGAGCGCGACGCACAGCCCGATGAGCATCGACTTCTGCATACCCCGCAGGGTCATCGCCAGCAGATCCTGGCCCAGTGCGTTGGTGCCGAACCAGTGCGAGGCGCTCGGCGGCTGCTGCAGCGCGTAATAGTCGAGGTCGGTGTAGGCGTAGGGCAGCAGCGGCGGCAGCGCGTAGCAGCCGACGAACAGCACGACGAGTATGCCCAATGCGACCGCGGCGGGCCGGTTGCGCAGGAACCGGCGGAATACCAACGTGTTTCGCGAGGCGAACGCCTTGGGAGGCTCGGCGGCGGCAATGTCGGTCATGACGCCCGCACCCTCGGGTCCAGGGCGGCGTAGATGACGTCGGAGAGCAGTCCGGCGAGCAGGATCACCGTGCCGGAGAACACCGTGACCGCCGCGATGATGTTGGTGTCCTGGGTTGCGATGCCCTGCACCACCCATTCACCCATCCCGTGCCAACCGAAGATCTTCTCGACGAACACCGCGCCGGTCACCACGCCGGCGACGCCGTAGGCGAACAGCGTCGCCATCGGGATGAGGGCCGTGCGCAGACCGTGTTTGAACAGGGCCTGCCGCCTGGTCAGGCCTTTGGCGCGGGCGGTTCGGATGAAGTCTTGGCTGAGCACGTCGAGCATGGCGTTTCGCTGATAGCGGCTGTAGCCCGCGATCGCTCCCAACGCCAGGGTGAGGCTGGGCAGCACGAGATGCTGTGCGCGATCCACGAACCGATTCCAGCCGCCACCCACCGCATCCGGGGACGTCTCGCCGATGTACTCGAAAAGCTGGACGCCGAGAACGGAATTTACGTTCAAGGCGGCCAGGATGAGCAAGTTGGCGATGACGAACGTCGGCGCCGACAAGACCAGCAGCGACAGGGTGGTGATGACGCGGTCGGCCAGTCGGTACTGCCGGATCGCGCTCCACGCGCCCACCACGACGCCGATCACCGCACCCAGCACACTGCCGATGGCTACCAGTCGAAGGCTCACCCCGACCCGGCGCCACAGGTCGCCGGAGACGGGCTGGCCGGTGACGGTGGTACCAAAGTCGCCGCGCATCGCCCCGGAGGCCCAGTGCGCGTATCGCAGCGGTATCGGCTTGTCCAGGTCTAGTTCGGCCGACTTGGCGTCGATGACCGCCTGTGGGGGTCGCGGACTGCGCTGCATCAGGCTCTCCAGGGGCTTGAACGACAGCGAGGTCAGGGTGAAGGTCAGAAACGATGCCAGGATGAGCAGCAGAGCGTAGTTGAGCAGCCGCCGGGCTAAAAAGCGCGTCATCCGACCCTGACCCGACTGCACCACATGGGCACAGGGTAGGAGATGGTCCGCGCATGTTGCTGCAAACGCGCGCCGACTTGCGATCAGGCTGAGCCAAGCGCCTGACCCGGACGCGTCCGGGCACTAGCGTCGAACCGTGTCTGTCACCGACGAATACCTGGCCAACAACGCGAAGTACGCGGAGACGTTCACCGGTCCGC
>CAYLWH010000040.1:0-33720 GCA_964387245.1 uncultured Mycobacterium sp. | reverse complement strand
GTCCGCGCAGTTCGTTACGGTGCGCGGCAAAGCATCGGGCCCCGCGAGGGGCTTACCCGCGCAGACCGCGACCCGCCATGTCCTCGAGCCGCTTGATCCGGTCCGCGATCGGCGGGTGCGTCGAGAACAGCTTGCCGATGCGCTCGCCGGCCCGGAACGGACTGGCGATCATCAGGTGCGCCTGGTCTGCGAGCTGGGGCACGGGCGGCAGCGGGGCCTGCTCCACGCCACCGGAGATCTTGCGCAGCGCCGAGGCAAGCGCCAGCGGATCACCCGACAGTTGGGCGCCCGACTCGTCGGCCTGGTATTCCCGCGACTGCGACACCGCCAGTCGCACCACCGACGCCGCGATCGGTCCCAGCAGCGAGATCAGCAGCAGTGCAATGGGATTCGCCCCACCCTGCCGGCCCCGGCTGGACATGCCGGCGAACATGGCCATCTGCGCCAGTGCGGTTATCACCGATGCCATCGCACCGGCCACGCAGGAGATCAAGATGTCGCGGTTGTACACGTGCGAGAGTTCGTGGCCGAGCACAGCACGCAGTTCCCGTTCGTCGAGGATGCGCAGGATGCCCGTGGTCACGCAGACCGCGGCATTCCGCGGATTTCGCCCGGTGGCAAACGCATTCGGGTTGACGGTGTCGGAGATGAACAACCGTGGCATCGGCTGGTGCGCCGTAGTGGCCAGCTCCCTGACGATCCGGTGGATCTCCGGTGCCTGCACCTCGTTGATCGGCTGGGCCTGCATGGCCCGCAGCGCCAGCTTGTCACTGTTGAAATAGGTGTACAGGTTGGTGCCAAGCGCGATCAGCAGGGAGATCCACAGAAATACCGAATTGCCTGTGGCGTTGGTGACCAGCCCCCCGATGAACACGATCAACGCCGACATGCCAACCAGCAACACGAACGTCTTGATGGTGTTGCGCGTCGGGTGCCAGGTCATCAGCTTCCTCCCACGAGTAACAGGCGTCAGCCTGATTAAACGTCAATCCTCACCGGATAGACCCCGAATCGGTGTCAGCCGTGTCGGTTCACCGTGTAATCCACGAGCGAGGCCAGCGCCCGACGGCCCGGGCCGTCGGGCAGCGCAACCAGTTCACGGCGGGCGCTCTCGGCATAACGGCGCACCATGTGCTTGGCCATCGGGATTCCGTTCGACCCGCGCAGCAGGACCAGCGCTTCGGCCACCGGGTCGTCGTCCATCGGACCCACGAGCAGTCTCCGCAACCGGTCGGCAGCGGGTCCGGTCTCACGCAGCGCGTAGAGCACCGGCAGGGTGTGGACGCCCTCCCGAAGATCCGTGCCGGGCAGTTTGCCGGATTCCTCGGGGTCACTCTCGATGTCGATGATGTCGTCGGAGATCTGGAACGCGGTTCCCACCAAGCCGCCGAGCCGACTCAGTCGCTCCACCTGATCGGGGTCGGCACCGGAGAACGTCGCCCCGAATCGACCCGAAGCCGCGATGAGGCAGGCGGTTTTCTCATGAACCACCCGCAGGTAGTGGTCGATCTCGTCGGTGCCGTCGACGGCGCCCCGGGTTTCACGCATTTGCCCGGTGACCAGTTTCGCGAACGTGTCGGCGATGATCAGTACCGCTTCCGGACCGAGCCGGGACACCAGCCGTGATGCCGTCGCGAACAGGTAGTCGCCCGCCAGGATCGCAACGTTGTTGCTCCAGCGGGCGTTGGCGCTCGGCGCCCCCCGACGCACCTCGGCCTCGTCCATGACATCGTCGTGATACAAGGTGGCCAGGTGCACCATCTCGATGACGGCGCCGGCAACGGTCACCCGCCAGGAGTCCGGTTCGGGTCCCAGCGATGCCGACAGCACGGTGAACAGCGGGCGGAATCGTTTGCCACCCGCCTGGAACAGGTGCCGCACGGCCTCCGACATCAGGTCGTCGGCACGGCCCAACTCGGTCTCCATCAGCGCCTCGATACGCGCCACCTGGTCGCGGGCGCGCTGGGCGAACTCGGCGTCGCCCAGGTCGACCCCCGCGACCACGCTCGCCGGTGTTGGCATTGTTCCAACATACTGGCGACATGCAGTCCACTGTCGACTTGGCCGTTGTCGGAGCCGGACCCGCCGGGTCGGCCGCAGCCACGTGGGCGGCCCGGCACGGCCGTGAGGTGGTCCTGATCGACGGTGCGAGGTTTCCCCGCGACAAGACATGTGGGGATGGCCTCACCCCGCGGGCCGTGGCCGAGCTGCAACTGCTCGGCCTCGGCCCGTGGCTGGACGCACACATCCGCCACACCGGCCTGCGGATGGCCGGGTTCGGCGCCGCGGTCGAAGTCGACTGGCCGGGCCCGTCCTTCCCGGCAACCGGCTCGGCGGCACCACGCACCGAACTCGACGACCGGATCCGGCAGGCGGCCGAGAGCGCCGGCGCCACGATGCGACTGGGTGTCAAGGCCGTAGACGTCGAGCACGACTCGTCGGGCCGGGTGTCCGCCGTCGTGCTGGCCGACGGATCACGGGTGGGCTGCCGAACCCTCATCGTCGCCGACGGCGCCAGGTCGACGCTGGGTCGCGTGCTGGGCCGCAGCTGGCACAAGGAAACCGTGTACGGGGTGGCCGCCCGCGGGTATTTGACTTCCCCGCGCTCCAGCGAGCCATGGATCTCCTCGGATCTGGAGCTGCGGTCGGTGTCCGGGGAGGTACTGCCGGGCTACGGCTGGATCTTCCCGCTGGGCAACGGTGAGGTAAACATCGGCGTCGGTGCCCTGGCCACCTCGAAGCGCCCCGCAGATGTCGCGCTCAAGCCGCTGATCAAGCATTACACCGACCTCAAGCGCGACGACTGGGGGTTTGACGGCGCACCGCGCGCGGTTGCCTCGGCGCTACTGCCGATGGGTGGCGCCGTTTCCGGGGTGGCCGGGCCGAACTGGATGCTCATCGGTGACGCGGCCGCCTGCATCAACCCGCTCAACGGCGAGGGCATCGACTACGGGCTGGAGTCGGGACGGCTCGCGGTCGAGCTGCTGGACTGCGCTGACCTGTCGCAGGTGTGGCCCGGCGTGCTGCAGGAACACTACGGCCGGTCCTTCTCGGTGGCGCGGCGCTTGGCCCTGCTGCTGACCGTTCCGCGGTTCCTGTCGCTCACCGGTCCGATCGCGATGCGGTCGACGACAATCATGGGCATCGCGGTTCGGGTGATGGCCAATCTGGTCACCGACGACGACGCCGACTGGATCGCCCGGTTGTGGCGGAGCGCGGGGTCCGGATCGCGGCTGCTGGACCGTCGCAAGCCGTTCAGCTGACCCACGAATTGTGGAATGAACGCCCAGTTATCCGATCCGTCCAAATCCGGTGAAACCCCGGCGCTGATTCAGACCGGTTTCACCGCGGCGTGCAGGGCCACGATGCCACCGGTCAGGTTCCGCCACCGCACCGCCGACCAGCCGGCTTCGCCGATGCGGCGGGCCAGTGCGGCCTGGTCGGGCCACGCCCGGATCGATTCTGCGAGGTACACGTACGACTCGGGGTCGCTGGACACCACGCGGGCCACGGCTGGCAACGCGCGCATCAGATACTCCTTGTACAACGTTGAGAACACCGGCACCGTCGGAGTGGAGAACTCGCAAACCACCAGCCGGCCACCGGGTCTGGTCACCCGCGCCATCTCGCGCAATCCTGCGACGGTGTCGACGACGTTTCGCAATCCGAAGCTGATGGTGACCGCGTCGAAGAGGTCGTCACCGAACGGCAGTTTGGTGGCGTCACCGGCGACCTTGGGCACGTCGCGCTGCGCGCCCGCCTTCAGCATGCCGACCGAGAAATCGCACGCCACGCACCATGCGCCGGACTTGGCCAGTTCGACGGTGGAGACGGCAGTGCCGGCCGCCAGATCCAGCACCCGGTCGCCGGCTGCGGTTCCCAGGGCCGAGCGGGTGGCGCGGCGCCAGGACCGGTCCCGACCGACGGACAACACGGTGTTGGTGATGTCGTACCGGCGCGCGACGGCGTCGAACATCGACGCAACTGCACGGGGGTCCTTGTCCAGCGTCGCGCGGCTCACCGGCTTGACGCTACCGCTGAATTCGGCCGGGGATGCGCGGCACCGGGAGGCCCGGTGGCAGCGAGGTCAGCTTGGGCAACATCGGCGCCATCCGAACAACGGGTACGTCAGGCACTCAGCCGCTTCTCCAGCACCGCCAACCCGACGAGGGCCAGCGCGGCGACCAGCAAGCTGAGCAGCGCAACCGAACAGGCCGGGATGATCGCCAGCGAGGCGTTGCGGTGCTGCACGCGCACCAGGTCCGGGTTGGTCTTGTCGTACTCCACGTAAATCCGCATGCCCGTGTCCAATTCGGATGGATAGAGCACGCCGAGCTCAGGACGATAGGTCACCCGGTCGGGTGTGACGAACTCGATCGTGGACCGTCGCGGACCGGCGCTGAGCACCTCGGCGGCCGCCACTCCCATGTCGGACTGGATGGCCAGGTCGTTGCGCCACGCGCCGGCGATCAGCAGCACCGACGCCATCGTCATCGCCGTGGCCAGGATCAGCACGACGAAGCGCGCCCATCGGATCACCCGCCCCGCCGGCGTATGCGACGCTTCGCCGCCGGGGCCGTGGATCAAGATGCGCCACAGCCCTTTCAGGACCTCCGCCGGCCCGTGCAGCACTACATCGCCGCCTTGATGGCGGCGTGCAGCCGACGCAGTGTGGACCGATCGGCCTTCACCTCGATGACCCGCATACCGGTGAACGGCTCGCCGAGGGCACCGACAAGCATGTCCACATCTACCTGCTGAAAGTCGACGTGGTAGGCGCGGCACAGTGCGCCGACGTCGACGTCATGCGCGGTACCGAAAATCCGCGACGAGACATCGGAGAATCGCGGGTCGCCCTGCTCCAGCAGCTCGAAGATGCCCCCGCCGTTGTCGTTGGACACCACGATGGTCAGTCGACGCGGCGTCGGTTCGGTCGGCCCGATCAGCAGACCCGACGCGTCGTGTACGAACGTCAGGTCACCGATCAGGGCCACCGTCCGTCCGGCAGAGTCCCGCTCATGTGCCAGCGCCGCGCCGACGGCCGTCGACACTGTCCCGTCTATCCCCGCCACACCGCGGTTTGACCGCACCGTGACGCCGGGGGTGTCGAGGCCCACCAGCGCCACGTCCCGGACCGGATTGGATGCGCCCAGCACCAGTTGGTCACCGGACCGGACGGCATCGACGACGGCGGCGGCCACGTGCAGACCGGTGGTCAGCGGATGCGTCCCGAGTTGACCGCGCACCGCGTCGACGGCGTGCCGGTGCACGTCCGCGCAACGGCGCAGCCACGCCGCACTTGGTTCGCCGCGGGTCACCGCCCGGGTGCCGGTGGCCTGCGAATTGCCCGAGACGTCGGGCCAGCGCGGACCGGTGGTCAGCGCGATCACCGGGACCGACGGGTCGGCCAGCAACGTCGACACCGGACGGTGCAGGGTGGGGCGGCCCACCATGATCACCTGCGCCGGGTGCAGCAGCGGCAGCGCCATCGGGTGCAGCGGATTGGCGGCCATCGGTGCGGTGGGCTCGGCAACCGTCGGCAGCGCCGCCAGGTTCGGGTGTACCCCGGCGCCGTGCCCGGCGATGACGACGGTGTCCGGCGACAGGTCGACGTCCAGCGGCTGGTCGAATGTTACCGGCGGCGTGTGGGTCCAGGCCCGGCCCCGGGCCCGCCCGGCGGGCACGGGACCGTCCTCGCGGTCGGGTACCAGCGGCTCGCGGAGCGGGATGTCGAACTGCACCGGACCCGCGTTGGCGGAGCGGGCGCCGGTGGCCGCCACCAGAACCCGGCATGTCGCCGAGCGCCACTGCGCGTTGAGGGTGGCCATCGGGGCGGCCGCGAGCTGTTCCGGGGCCAGCCCGAGGCTGATGTTGGCCCGCACCTGGGTGCCGAAGTAGCCGAGTTGCTCCATGGTCTGGTTGGCGCCGGTGCCGAGCAGTTCGTAGGGGCGGTTGGCGCTCAGCACGATCAGCGGCACGCGGGCATAGTTGGCCTCCACCACGGCCGGGCCGAGATTGGCCACCGCCGTCCCCGACGTCATCGCGACGCACACCGGCGCCCCGGCGGCCACCGCAAGTCCGACCGCCAGGTAACCGGCGGTGCGTTCGTCGATGCGTACATGCAACCGGATTCGACCCGCCGTATCCGCCGCCGACAACGCGAATGCCAACGGCGCGTTACGGGATCCGGGGCACAGCACAACGTCGCGGACACCGCCGCGGATCAATTCGTCGACGACGATGCTCGCCTGTGCCGTCGATGGGTTCACCGGGCCAGCCTGTCACACCCGGCCGGCGGCGAAGAATTCCAGCACCGCGCCGTTGACGGCCTCCGGACGTTCGATGAATCCGAGGTGTCCCGCGTCGGGAATCTCCAGGTAACGACCGTTCGGCAGGGCGTCAGCCACTTCCGCGCCGAGGTGCGGCGGCAGCAGCACGTCGTCGGCGAACCCGACCACCAGCGCCGGTGTGCTGATGTTGCGGTAGGCCGGCAGTCGGTTCTGGGTGGGGCAGATCTCCAGTTGTGCGCGCAGACCGGGCGTGACCTTGGTGGGCCACATGGTGAACATCTCGAGCCAGTCGTCCACGACGCGGTCGTCGTTGAGCGTCCTCGGCGAAAAGTTCTCCAGCATACGGATTTTCGCGTCATAGGCGGGCGGGATGCTGATACCGGAGTCGAGCAGGGCGCGTTCCGCCTCACCGAAGAACCTACGGGCCCGGTCGTGGCGGCCCCGGGTGGCCATGAGTACCGCCTGACTGACCAGTTCCGGCCGGGCCAGCATCAGCTCCTGGGCGATGAACGCTCCCATCGACACACCGACGACGCGCACGGGCCCGTCGACCAGCTTCTCGATGAGCGCCGCGGTGTCGCCGACCATGGTGTCGATGGTGAACGCGGACGCGTTCTCGGTGGCTCCCACGCCCCGGTTGTCGAACGTGATGGCGCGGTAGCCGGCTCGCTGGAACGCCGGGACCTGGTGCAGGTGCCAGGTGCGTCCGGCGCCGCCACGACCGGCGATGAACAGAACCGGGTCACCCGAACCGCGGTCGTCGTAGGCCAGATTCGTCATCCGCGCGAGGGTACCGGATTCACGTCACTCCGAAACACCCTCCTTGCGTCGCCTGCGGCGGGCGCGGGCCCCACCGACGGCGCGCCGCCACACCAGCGCCGACATCGCCCTGAGCTGGGCCGAGCTGGCCAGTTCTTTGCCCATCAGCGCCGCGGCGGCCGCCTTGGTGGTGGCCGAGGCCTTCGACGTGTGCCCGGAGTCGAAAGGAGGTTGCGGGTCGTATTCCATGCACAGCTGAATGACCTTGGCGCGCTCGGGGCCGGCGATCTGACCTGCCAGCCACAGCCCCAGGTCGATGCCCGCGGACACACCGGCCGCGGTGACGATCTGGTTCCGTTCGTCCTTGCTCACCACGATGCGCTCGTCGCCGACCGGCGTGACGCCGAGCGCCCTGAGAGCGGGCAGTGCCATCCAGTGTGACGTGGCGCGCCTGCCGGCGAGCAGACCGGCCGCGGCCAGGATGACCGAGCCGGAGCAGACCGATGTCGTCCAGGCGGCGGTTTCGTGGACCCGCCGGACCCATCCGAGCAGGACCTCGTCGCGGGCGTGCTCCATGGTGGAGAACCCGCCGGGGATGAGAATCAGGTCGGGCGAAGGGGTCTCGTCGAAGGTATGCGTCGCCGCGATGACCAGGATCCCGGAATCGGCTGTGACAGGCCCGGTTTCGTGCCAGACCAACCGGACCTCGGCGTCCGGGAGATAACGCAGCACCTCGTAGGGTCCGATTAAGTCCAGTGCGGTGAAGCCGGGGTAGAGCACGATGGCGATCTGCACGATGCGATTCCTTTCAGACAACATCCGGCGATGCGGCGCTCGGAACCGCCACGCCTCTATCGTCGCCCTCCGCGGTGCCATGCACCCCAGAAATCACCGGTTCGGCAGAAGTGGGTGACAGTCGGCGATCCTGCGCAGCCACCAGTCGCGCCGGACGGACGGGGCGCGCAGGGCCGCCAACCGGTCCGGGTCGGGCACCGCGGCCCGCACCGGCAGATACCCGTCGACGGGTGGCGCGGGTGCGGCGACATCGTCGACGAACAGACCGCCGGTGCCCAGCCCGCAGGCGTGCCGCAGTTCCGGCAGCGCCCCGGCGGCCATCAACCCCACACCGATGCCGACCGCCGAGTCCAGTGCACTGGAGACCACCACGGGAATGCCGATCTGCCCGGCGACGCGCAGCAGTGCCGACACCCCGCCCAGCGGTGCCACCTTGAGCACCGCGACGTCCGCCCCACCCGCGGCGACCACCCGCAGTGGGTCGTCGGCCCGGCGGATGCTCTCGTCGGCGGCCACCGGCACGTCGATGCGACGGCGCAGGGCCGCGAGTTCCGCGACGCTGCCGCATGGCTGCTCCAGGTATTCCAGCGGACCGTCGGCGGTCAGTGCGCGCACCGCCCGAACGGCCTCGTCCAGGTTCCAGCCGCCGTTGGCGTCCACCCGCACCGTCGGGACCGCGGCCCGTACGGCGTTGACGCGGGCGACGTCGTCGGCCAACGTCTGGCCCGGTTCGGCGACCTTCACCTTGGCGGTGCGCGCACCCGGAAACCTGGCGAGCACGTCGGGCACCTGGGTGGACGGCACCGCCGGGACGGTGGCGTTGATCGGAATTCGGTCGCGACACGCGGACGGCATTGTGCCGTAAGCGGATTCGATCGCACAGGACAGCCAGTGCGCGGCCTCGGCGGGACCGTACTCGACGAACGCGCCGAACTCACCCCAGCCGGCCGGCCCGTCGATCAGCGCGACCTCGCGGGTGGTGATGCCGCGGAACCGGAACCGCATCGGCAGTGCCACGACGTGCACGCGGTCGAGCAGATCGTCTAGTGCCGGCACCATGACGCAGATGGTAGGCCGATGAGTTCCCGGTAAGAAGCAACCGATCGCTGACCAAAACTGCAACGCGTTCTAGTGTTGCCGGATGAGCGACGAACTGCTGCGCCACCCCGTTCACTCCGGCCACCTGCTGATCGGCGCGCTCAAACGGCACTGGGACTCCCCGGTACTCCACCTCGGCCACACCACCCTGACCGGCGGTCAGATGGCCGTCAGGATCAGTCAATACGTGCAGGCCTTCGAGGCGCTGGGCACCGGGTCCGACGGGGTGTCCGGCCTGCTGTCGCTGAACCGGCCCGAAGTGCTGGTGATCACCAGCGCCGGCCAGACCCAGGGCTACCGTCGCCTGGCGCTGCATCCGCTGGGCTCACTGGACGACCACGCCTACATGCTGGGCGACGCCGGGGCCAGCACGCTGATCGTCGACCCCAACCCGATGTTCACCGAACGGGCCATCGGTCTGTTGAGCAGGGTCGGCACGCTCGAGCAGGTGCTGACCATCGGCCCGGTGCCGCCCGAGTTGGCCGGCGCTTGCGAAGCCGCCGGTGTCACCGTCGTCGACCTGACCGCCGCAGCCGCCGAGTACAAGCCACGGCCCTTGGTCGCCGCCGACCTGCGCACCGATCACGTCAACGGCCTGTCCTACACCGGCGGCACCACCGGCAAGCCCAAAGGCGTCATGATGACCACCCAGGCCACCACCACGATGACCACCATCCAACTGGCCGAGTGGGAGTGGCCTGAGCGCCCGCGGTTCCTGATGCTGACGCCGCTGTCGCACGCCGGCGCCGCCTATTTCCTGCTGACCCTGATCAAGGGCGGCGAGATGCACGTGATGGCCAAGTTCGACCCCGGCGAAGCGCTGCGCTACATCGAGGACACCGGATCACCGCGACGTTCGTGGTGCCGGCGATGCTGTATGCCCTGATGGACCACCCGGATTCGCGCATCCGTGACCTGTCGTCGCTGGAGACGGTGTATTACGGCGCCTCGGCGGTCAACCCGGTGCGGTTGGCCGAGGCGATCGAGCGGTTCGGCAGGATCTTCGCGCAGAACTACGGACAGTCCGAGGCGCCGATGGCGATCTCCTATCTCGGCAAGAATGACCATGACGAGAAACGGCTGTCCTCGTGTGGGCGGCCCACGCTCTTCGCGCGTTGCGCGCTGCTGGACGCCGACGGCAACCCGGTGCCCGTTGGCGAGGTCGGCGAGGTGTGCGTCTCCGGTCCGCTGCTGTCCGGCGGCAACTGGCATCTGCCCGAGGAGACCGCCAAGACCTTCAAGGATGGCTGGCTGCACACCGGAGACCTGGCCCGCGAGGACGAGGACGGCTTCTGGTTCATCGTCGACCGGGTCAAGGACATGATCGTCACCGGCGGGTTCAACGTGTACCCGCGGGAGGTGGAAGACGTTGTCGCCGAACATCCTTCGGTGGCGCAGGTGTGTGTCGTGGGCGCACCGGACGACAAGTGGGGCGAGGCAGTCACCGCGGTGGTCGTGCTGCGCACCGAAGCCGGAACCGACGACGCGTCGATCGCGACCATGACCGATCAGATCCAGGCCGCGGTCAAGGAGCGCAAGGGTTCGGTGCAGGTGCCCAAGCGGGTGGTGGTGGTCGACGCCCTGCCGTTGACCGGCCTGGGCAAGCCGGACAAGAAGGCGGTGCGGGCGCGGTTCTGGGAGGGAGCCGAACGGTCAGTGGGCGCAGGGCCCGAAGAGTGCCCGAATGTGCATCCCCATATGCACTTTGGCTGATCTGCGGATGAATTCGCACAATCGGCGGCACCGACTGGCGCCAATGGCGCCGCACCGGCCCAGCGCTTACGCGGAGTCCGGTATCAGGGCCTCGCCGACGATGCGACCCGGGTGCTCGCCGAGGGCCACCAGGACCTCGTCTTCGCACGCGAACGCTTGACCTTCTGGCAGGGCATCGCCGCCGACCCGACATGACAGGTCAGGCCAGCCCCTCACGTTCCGCCACCGATGCACCGCCACCGGTGTCGAACACCTCGATGACGACGTCCCGGTCGCGGTAAAATCCGGTTGAGATCAATCCCGGTGTGGCAGCAATGATCGCGGTCGCATCATCGCCGGACAGCGGATAGTCCCGCACCGGATGACGCCAGTGGGCGGACAACACCGTTGCTTCCGGCGCCAATCGGGGTAACTCCCGGCACAACACCTCCGACAATGTCTCGGCCGACAGGTAATAGGCCACCTCGGAGAGCACCACCAGATCGAAAGGCCCGGCGGGCCAGGGCTCGTCGAGTGATCCCCGGCCCAGCGTCACCCGGTCCCGGCAGCCCGCCGCGCGCAACCGAATATCGCACTGCCGCAATGCCGCCCCGGCGACGTCGACGGCGCTCACCCGATCACAACGCCCGGCCAGCAGTTCGGTGACGGTGCCGATGGAGCAGCCAGGTTCGAACGCGTGGCGGTAGCGCGGACCGGGCAACAGCGCCATCGTGATCGCATACTTGCGCCGCTCGTACCAACGCTCGGCCAGCCCCCACGGATCCTCGGAATCGGCGTAGAGACGGTCGAAGTACCCGTCGGGCAGCCGGGCTGTCACCGGAACACCATTTCGCCCACCGCCAGTAGGCGGGGCAGCACATACGCCGGTAACACCGGCGGATCGGAGTCGAACTGACTGCGAAAGCACCGCGCGGCCAACTCTTTACGCTGCACGGCCCAGTCGCTGAGCCGGATGGCGACGGCCCGGTCCCACGGCACCGCGGAGTCGCCGGGATGGGCCCAGTGCCACGCCCAGACCGGATACTCCAACAGCACGGCGCCGGTACGGGCCACCGCACGGGCAGCGGCCCGCCCGACGGCCTCGTGGTCGGGATGGCCGTCACCGCGCCAGGTCGCCGCACACCACACCGGGCCGCGGCTGTCGAGTACCCGGACCAGTAGGTCGGTCAAGGCGTCCTCACATTCGCCCAACCGGCCGTCGGGAAGGCCGAACCGCAACGGCGCGCAAAGGCCGAGACATGCTAGGGCACTGGATAATTCACCACGACGAGTGCGTTCCAGCGCGGACCGTTCGGCAGCGGATGCATCGGGGTCGGCCGATCCCCCGTCGCTGACCGACACCACCTGCACGTCGATACCCGCGGCGGCGGCCTGCGCGGCGGTGGCACCCATACCCAACGTCTCGTCGTCGGGATGCGGCGCGACGATCACCAATCCCGGGCACTCGGCGAGATCCGACGCCGGCAATCGCAGGGCCGAAAGCCACTGCGCGGCCGGCGTACCGCCGCCGGCCAGTGGCATGGCGGCGAACCGGTGAGCGTTACTCACCACGCGTCGGCCGCCAACCGACCGAGTGCGGCCAGATCCCGTTCGGCATGGCTCTGCCGCACGTAGACACCGAGATCGGCGACCCGCCCGGCGTGCCGACCGTCCTGGCACAACGGTCCCGGTCCCAACGCCCGGCCGGTTCGGGTGATCACCTCGTCGACGGCCTGTTCGACGACTGCCCTGCTCCGGCGCGCCGCCAGTTGCGCCCGGCCGGTCCGGTCGAACGGGTCGGCATCGACCTGCACGGCGGCGTCGGCCAGTGTGGCTGCGGCGGCGGTCAGCGCGGCGTCGACGGCCCCCAGGTGGGCCAGCGCATGCGGGTCGGCGGCCCCGCGGTAAAGCGGCTCGGCGACTGCCTGCGCGCCGCCCAGCCAGCAGGCCGCGACGCCGATGGCGCCGTGCCAGAATCCGGGCCGGGTCAGGTAGCCGCCCGGATCGCCGATCGCCACCGCGGGTGCATCGGTGAATTGCACTGAGCGCGTATCACTTCCGGCCATACCAGGGTTGGCCCAGGTGCTCGGCAGCGCGCGGGCCGCGGGCTGGGCGACAGCCACCGCGAACAACGCCCGCTGATCATCGGGCAGCCGCACGGTCACCAGAGCATGGGTACAGATGCCGGCGCCTGAACACCACGCCTTGGTGCCGTTAAGCAGGACCTCGTCGTCGGCGCGCGCAGTGGCGGTGACAACGGCATATGGGGGCTCGGCTGCCCATACCCCCCACAGCTGCCCGGGTTGGGGCGGCTTGCCGCCAAGCTCAGCGAGGATCGCCACCGCGTCGACGTGCGCCTCGGCGATCCGGGCGGCGACGATGTCTTCCCGCGCCAGGGCCGTCAACTTCGCCCAACGTTGCGCCGTCGCACCCGACCCTGGCAGTGGCAGCTCCAGCAGCCCGGCATCCATCCAGCGCCACACCAGCCCGGCGGTCACGCCGAGTCCTGAACGCGTATGCCCGGCCCGGACAATCCCCGCAGGTGCGCGGCGAAACCGGCCGGCGCGCGTCCGCGTTCCCGTGCCGATGTGGTGACCGACAGCGTCGGATCCCAGTGGACGCGGTACCCGGCGGTCTCGAACTCAGCCACCAGTCGGACGTCCTCTCCGGTGGCCAGCGCCCGGAATCCGCCCACCCGCCAGTAGGCCTGGGCGCGGAACCCCATGTTGGCGCCGTGGATGTGGTCATGCCCGAAGGGACCGATACGCGCATGGTAGGCCCGCAGGTAGCGGCGCACGACGGCAGGGGGCTGGCGACGCCAGTCGCTAACCCGGACCACACCGAGCACCATGTCGGCGTCGGCGGCGATCTGCCGGATCAACCAATCGGGGTCGACCTGGCTGTCGGCATCGGTGGTGGCGTACCAGGCAGGACCGTCGAACCCGCTCAACGACCTCGCGAACGAGAATCCGGCGGCCCGCGCGGCACCGACATTGCCGGCCTCGACGGTGACGAAATGAGTATCGGGTCCGAAGCGCCCGGCCAACGCCTCGCTGTTGTCGTCGCTGTCGTCGAGGACCACGACCACCGCGACAGGCAGGGATGCACATGCGGCCGCGGTCAGCACCGCCTTGAGACAACGCGGCAGATTCTTGGCTTCATTGTGCGCTGGGATGACCACAGCGGCCTCGGCATAGTCCGGCATCCCGGCTGAATAACCGATTCCGCCGGGTTCTACGCCCACGACGATGGCACGCTGGCATGGTGGCTGTACGCGCGGCGCTCTTCGACTTCTCCGGCACGCTGTTCCGGCTGGAGGAGGACGACAGTTGGTTCAAGGGCATGGCCGTCGACGACAAGGCGGTCGACGGCCACGTGCAGGCCGAGTTGATGCGGCGGCTGACGGCGCCGACGGGGCGCTCGGTGCGGATGGGCCCCGAGGAGTACCACGCCTGGTGCAACCGGGACCTGGCGCCACATTTGCACCGCGAGGCCTACCTGCATGTGTTGCGCGAGTCGGGCATGTCCGACCACCACGCCGAATCGCTGTACCAGCGGGTGATCACCCCGGCGTGCTGGACGCCCTATCCCGACACCACAGCGGTACTGCGACGGCTGTCTGCGTTGGGCGTCCGCACGGCGGTGGTGTCCAACATCGCCTTCGATGTCCGACCCGCCTTCGACGCGATCGGCGCCCGCGTCGACGAATTCGTGCTGTCCTTCGAGGTCGGTGCCGTCAAACCCGACCCGGCGATCTTCAACGTCGCGCTGCGGCGGCTCGGCGTGTCCGCGAACGAGGCCGTCATGGTGGGCGACAGCGAGGAAGCCGACGGCGGTGCTGCCGCGTTGGGCTGCGGCTTCGTCCTCGTCGACCCGCTACCGACCTGGGAGCGGCCCGACGGACTGTTGCGTGGTCTGCGCGACCACGGAGTCGACGTCTAGCACTTCGGTGGCCCCGTTTCCCGACTGCTCCGACTCGATCGGTCGGCTCACCTGCCGCGCTCGCCCGCGGCTACCGTGTGACCCCGTGACCGAGAACCCGTTCGACCCCAGTGTCTGGCGATCGGTGGACGGCTTCGCCGACCTGACCGACATCACTTACCACCGGCACGTCGATCCCGGGGGGGTGGCCCGGCCCACGGTTCGCGTCGCGTTCAACCGGCCCGAAGTGCGCAACGCATTCCGGCCGCACACCGTCGACGAGCTGTACCGCGCGCTGGACCATGCCCGGATGTCGCCGGACGTCGGGGTGGTGCTGTTGACCGGTAACGGACCGTCACCGAAGGACGGTGGCTGGGCATTCTGCTCCGGGGGCGATCAGCGCATCCGGGGGCGGAGCGGCTACCAGTACGCCAGTGGAGACACCGGGGACACTGTCGATGCGGCCCGCGCCGGGCGGCTGCACATCCTCGAGGTGCAGCGGCTGATCCGGTTCATGCCCAAGCCGGTGATCTGTCTGGTCAACGGCTGGGCGGCCGGTGGCGGGCACAGCCTGCACGTGGTGTGCGATCTGACGCTGGCCAGCCGCGAGCACGCGCGTTTCAAACAGACCGACGCCGATGTCGGCAGCTTCGACGGCGGTTACGGGTCGGCCTACCTGGCGCGGCTGGTGGGCCAGAAATTCGCCCGCGAGATCTTCTTCCTCGGCCGGGCGTACACCGCCGAGCAGATGCACCACATGGGTGCGGTGAACGAGGTCGTCGACCACGCCGATCTGGAGCGCGTAGCCCTGGAGTGGGCGGCGGCCATCAACGGCAAATCGCCTCAGGCACAACGGATGCTGAAGTACGCGTTCAATCTGCTCGACGACGGGCTGGTCGGGCAGCAGCTGTTCGCCGGCGAGGCCACCCGGCTGGCCTACATGACCGACGAAGCGGTCGAAGGCCGAGACGCATTCCTGGAGAAGCGCGAACCCGACTGGAGCCCGTTCCCCCGCTACTTCTGAGTGATCTCGGCGGCGCGCACCCGACCGATCCGTATCGCGCCCCGGGTGGCGGTGACCTCCCGCGCGATCGACACGTTCGCGCCCGGGCTGGTCAACGGAATAATGAAGCGGCAGGGCTTCCAACCCGGATGGCCGTGGTGTAGATGTGTGGCATGGATCACGCTATCGGCACCGTCGCCGACATCGTGCGCGTGCACGCCGCAGGCCGCCCGGACGCGGCCGCTGTGGTGGTGGACGGGCAGACGATCACCTTCGCTGATCTCGACGAGCGCTCCAACCGGGCCGCCCAGGCGTTCCGCGCGGCCGGTGTGGGCTTCGGCGACCGGGTGGCGTTCATCGACAAGAACGGCCCCGAGTTCTTCGACGTCACGTTCGGACTGGCCAAGCTCGGTGCCGTCGGCGTCGCGGTGAATTGGCGGCTTGCCGCGCCGGAGATGCTCCAGATCATCGAGGACTCCCACGCGGGCGTGATCGTCGTCGGGCCGGAGTTCTTCGGCCACGTGGAGTCCGTCGAGGACCAGCTGAGCCGGGTGCGCACCATCGTCGCGATCGGCGAGCACGACCGCTGGCCGGCGTTCGGTGACTGGATCGCTCGACACCCGGCCGACGACCCGAGGGTCGCCGTCGCACCGCAGGACGTCGCCATGCAGCTCTACACGTCGGGCACCACCGGCCTGCCCAAGGGCGTGATGCTGACCAACGCCAGCATGTTCCGCCTCAGCACCGGTGTCGCCGAGAAGTGGCGGTTCACCCCCGACAGCGTCAACCTCGCGGTGATGCCGTCGTTCCACATCGCCGGCGCCGGCTGGGCGCTGGTCGGGCTGTTCACCGGCTGCACCAACGTCGTGATGCGCGACGTGGACCCCGGGGCGATCCTGCGCGCGATTCCGGAGCACGGGATCACCCACGCCTTCCTGGTGCCGGCCGTCGTTCAGTTCCTGATGGCCGCGCCGGGCGTCGCGGACGTCGACTTCTCCACGCTGCGGGCCATCGTCTACGGCGCCTCGCCGATCACCGACGACGTCTTGACGAAGGCGATGGCGTTGTTCGGCTGCGAGTTCATCCAGGTGTACGGCCTGACCGAAACCAACGGCGCCATCGTCCAACTCGACGGCGTCGACCACGACCCGCGGAATCGGCCCGAACTGCTGCGCTCGTGCGGTCGGCCATACCCGTGGGTGCAGGTCCGCATCGTCGACGCCGACGGGGACGACGTCCCGACCGGCAACGTCGGCGAGTTGTGGACACGCGGGGCCACGAACATGGCGGGCTATTGGAACAACCCTGAAGCCACGTCCGCCGCCGTCACCCCGCAGGGCTGGCTGAAGACCGGTGACGCCGGCTTTGTCGACGAGGACGGCTACCTGTATCTACACGACCGCGTCAAGGACATGATCGTGTCCGGTGGCGAGAACATCTACCCCGCCGAGGTGGAGAACGTCCTGATGGCACACCCCGACGTCGGCGACGTCGCCGTCATCGGTGTGCCCGACGAGAAATGGGGCGAAGCGGTCAAGGCCGTCATCGTCCCGGCGTCCGGCAGCGCGCCCCGTGAGGCGGACCTGATCGCCTTCGCGCGGGACCGACTGGCCGGATTCAAGTTGCCCAAGTCCGTCGACTTCACCGACGCGCTGCCCCGCAACCCGAGCGGCAAACTGCTGAAGCGGGAACTGCGCGAACCCTACTGGGAGGGCGTCGAACGCCGTATTCGCTAACCCGGCGCGAGCGGGCGGGTTTGTCCGGGATCGGCGTGTCGCCGTACAGACGCGCACGGTCGGGGGGAATGTGGCAGACATGGAGATCTTGGCCAGCCGAGTGTTGTTCCGGCCGGCGGACTATGCGCGTTCGGTGGGTTTCTACCGCGACGCCGTCGGGCTCGCCATCGCCCGTGAGTACGGCGCCGGCACCGTGTTCTACGCCGGACAGTCACTGATCGAACTCGCCGGGCACGGCACGCCGCCGGCGGGCACACCGCCGTTCCCCGGAGCGCTGTGGCTTCAGGTCCGCGATGTGTACGCGACCCGGGACGAACTGGCCTGCCGGGGAGTGGCGATCGCCCGCGAACCCCGCCGCGAGCCGTGGGGTCTGCATGAGATGCACATCGCAGATCCCGACGGCGTCACCCTGATCTTTGTGCAGGTTCCCGACGAGCACCCGCTGCGCCGCGACGTCCGTGGTTAACAAACGGCGAACATTGGCTGACCATTCGGAGCTGTCCTGCGACTTCTTTCGCGATTAGTTTTACACGGAGGACTAATAACCGGGACAATCCTCGCGTGGACTTTCAGTTGTTCCTCTTGATCATCGTGGTCATCACGGCGTTGGCGTTCGACTTCACCAACGGCTTCCACGACACCGGCAACGCCATGGCCCCCTCGATCGCGAGCGGCGCGCTCAAGCCCAAGGTCGCGGTCACGTTGTGCGCCTCGCTGAACCTGGTCGGCGCGTTCCTGTCCACCGCCGTGGCGGCCACCATCGCCAAGGGTCTGGTCGATTCCGGGCTGGTCACCCTGGAACTCGTGTTCGGCGGCCTGGTGGGCGGCATCGTGTGGAATCTGCTGACCTGGCTGCTGGGCATCCCGTCGAGTTCGTCGCACGCCCTGATCGGCGGCATCATCGGCGCAATGCTCGCTGCCGTCGGCGGGCACGGGGTCATCTGGAGTGGCGTGGTATCCAAGGTGCTGGTCCCGGCGGCAATGGCCCCGCTGATCGCCGGACTGGTCGCCGCCGTCGGCACCTGGCTGGTGTACCGCTTCGTGAACAACGTCCCGGAAGAACGCACCGACAAGGGTTTCAAGTGGGGCCAGATCGGCTCCGCGTCGTTGATATCGCTGGCCCACGGCACCAACGACGCGCAGAAGACGATGGGCGTCATCTTCCTCGCGCTGATCTCCTATGGCGCGGTGGAGAATTCCGCAACGATGCCTCCGCTGTGGGTCATCGTCTCCTGCGCGGTGGCCATCGCACTGGGCACCTATCTCGGCGGCTGGCGGATCATCCGCACCCTCGGCAAGGGCCTGGTCGACATCAAGTCTCCGCAGGGCATGGCCGCGGACACCTCGTCAGCGGCGATCATCCTGCTGTCGAGCCATTTCGGCTATGCGCTGTCCACCACCCACGTCGCGACCGGGTCCATCCTCGGCAGCGGCTTGGGCAAGCCCGGTGCCGAGGTGCGCTGGGGGGTGGCCGGCCGGATGGTGACCGCCTGGTTGATCACCCTGCCCGCAGCGGGCACCGTCGGTGCGCTCACCTACTTCCTGGTTCACTCGATCGGCGGTCTCGCCGGTTCCCTTACCGGTTTCGCGCTTCTGATCATCGCGACAAGCCTGATCTACCGCCAGTCCCGCAAGGCCCCGGTCACCCACAAGAACGTCAACGACGAATGGGACGGCGGACGTCCGGCCGCCCTTCCCGAGGCGGTTGCGGACGGCGAGCGCCCCGGCGCCCTTCCCGAGGCGGTTGCGGACGGCGGACGTCCGGCCGCCCTTCCCGAGGCGGTTGCGGACGGCGAGCGCCCCGGCGCCCTTCCCGAGGCGGTTGCGGAGTCTGTTGAGTCCGCCCCCAAAGCCACCCAAACCACCGCTCGCTGACCTTCCCGCGAAAGGCCGAACACCGTGCACGGTTGGATCAACCCCACAGCTATCTTTCAGATCGTCGTCGCCGGTCTGATCGTCGGCGCGGGATTGCCCGCACTCTTCTCCATCGGAGTGCGGCTCAACGCCGAGGGCGTCGGCGTTGCGGAACATGGCGGCGTCACCCGGCGCAGCCCCGTCCTGATCGCCGTGAGCTGGACGATCTTCGCGCTGGTGTTGATTGCTGTGATCGTCGGAGTGTTGTTCATCGCCCGCGACTTCCTCGGCCATCACACCGGCTGGTACATCCTCGGGGCCAAGCCCAAGTAGTATCTGTCACCAGCAACCTCCCCTGGTCGCCGAGCGCGCAGGAGCAATACTGGTGAACGGATTTATCGGCAAGGTCGTCGAATGGCTGCGCGCTGGCTATCCGGAGGGCGTTCCGCAGAACGATTACATACCGTTGCTCGCGCTGCTCTCCCGGCGGCTGTCGACTGACGAGGTCAAGCTCGTCGCACACGAGTTGGGCGGCCGCCCGTACTTCGACGAGATCGACATCGGCGCGGAAATCATGCGAATCACCGACGACCTGCCGTCGCCGGCGGATATCGAGCGGGTGCGCCAGCGGTTGGCCGGCCTCGGTTGGCCCCTGGACGATCCCCGCGAAGACGAGGCCGACGCATAGCCACCCTGCGCGCACTGATCGTCCCGGCACGGCCTTCCGCGCTCTCCATGCTGCCGGCCGTCGAAGCGGTGCTGGACGGACGCCAGCCGCCCGTCCTGCCCGTCCCGGGCGGTGATCCGCGCCGAGCCGAGCTGCTTGCCGCCGCATTGCGCGTCGGCGAGGAGATCGATGACGACATCGCCATGGTGGTGCCAACTTCGGGAAGCACTGGAACACCCAAGGGCGCGATGCTGTCGGCGCGGGCGCTCATCGCCAGCGCGTCGGCCAGCCATGACAGGCTGGGTGGTACCGGGGTCTGGTTGTCGGCGCTGCCCGCTTACCATATCGCCGGCATGCAGATACTGGTTCGCAGCGCACTGGCGGGTACCGTTCCGGTCGAACTCGATGTGTCGGCCGGCTTCGACACCGCACAGGTTCCTGCCGCGATCGCGTCGATGGGCTCCGGCCGCCGCTACGCCTCGCTGGTGGCCGCTCAACTCGCCAAAGCGCTGGACGCCCCCGACGCCGCCGCAGCACTGGCGGAACTGGACACGGTGCTGCTCGGCGGGGGCCCCGCGCCCGCCGCCGTCCTGGAAGGTGCTGCCGCGGCAGGCATCTCCGTGGTGCGCAGCTACGGCATGAGCGAAACGGCGGGCGGCTGCGTCTACGACGGGGTGCCGCTGGACGGGGTCGAGTTGCGGGTCGACGCCGACGGCCGGATCACCGTGGGCGGCGCCACGGTGGCCAACGGCTATCGCAACCCGCAGGTACCCGATCCGTTCGCCGAGGCAGGCTGGTTCCGCACCGATGACGTCGGTGCCGTTGATGATTCGGGTGTTCTTCGGGTGCTGGGGCGGGTGGACGACGCCATCAGCACCGGCGGCCTGACAGTGCTGCCGCAACCCGTGGAGGACGCGCTGGCCGGTCACCCCGCCGTTGCACAGTGCGCGGTGTTCGGCGTGGCCGACGACCGACTGGGTCAGCGGGTCGTCGCCGCCGTGGTGCTGCACCCCGGCACTACCGCGCCCACCGTCGATGAGATACGCGAGCACGTTGCGGCCACCCTGCCCCGAATGGCCACACCCCGCGAACTGCATGTTCTCGCCGAGCTCCCGTGGCGTGGCATCGGGAAAGTCGACCGCCGCGCCCTCATCACGCGGTTCGGCTGAGCCGGTTGCGCCGAACACCGGCGCTAAGCGCCGACTTCAACGCCACGCGAACGGCGGTGCCGCATCAGCGCGCCTGCACCGCAACGGCTGCAGGCCGGCCGTCGCCGGTAGGCTGGCCCAATTCCGACACACGCTGCCGGGGCGCTACCGCCCCACTACGACGAATTCGCCCGGACCGCGTTGGCCGCCTACGGGCGCGACCGGGACACCCCGCTGCGGCTTTTGAGCTTTTCGGAGAACGCCACCTACCTCGCCGATGACGACGACCCGATGGTGCTGCGGGTCCATCGCCCGGGTTACCACGACATCGGCGCGATCCGGTCGGAGCTGACCTGGATGACCGCTCTTCGCGACGAAACATCGGTGGTAACACCGCATTTGATTCCGACGGCGCACGGGGCCGCGGTATTGCCCGTCACTGTCGGCGGTCAGACGCGCCACGTCGACGCCGTCAGCTTCGTGCCGGGCTGCACCGCCGAGGACAAACCCGAGACCGTCGGCTTCGACGAGCTCGGCCGGATCACCGCCGTCATGCACGACCACGTCGAGAACTGGGTGGTCCCGCCCGAATTCACCCGGTTCCGATGGGACCTGGACACCATGCTCGGCCCGCACGCGCGCTGGGGCGACTGGCGCCGAGCGCCCAACCTGACCGAAGCCGATGCCGCCGTGATCGCCCGCGCGGCCACCCAGATCACCACCCGGCTTACTGAGTTCGGTTGCGGGACTGACCGTTTCGGATTGGTACACGCCGACCTGCGGATGGCGAACCTGATGATCGATCCGGATGACACCGATGCGCCCATCACCGTCATCGACTTCGACGACAGCGGTTGGTCGTGGTACCTGGCCGATCTCGGCGCGGTGGTGTCGTTCATCGAGGACACCCCCGAGGCCGAGCGGATCGTCGCCGACTGGCTGCGCGGCTACCGGGAGGCCCGCAAGTTGCCCGCCGACCACGTCGCGCTCATCCCGACGTTCGTGATGCTGCGCCGGATCATGTTGACGGCGTGGATCGGCACCCATCACGACTCCGATGCGGCGATCCCGCTGGCCCCGACCTTCGCGGCCGGCACCGCCGGGCTGGCCGAGCGCTATCTCGCCGACCCGGCCTGGCTGGCCGACGTCGGCTAGTCTTCGAGCGACCCGGACAGCCGCTCGGCCGCGCTGACATAGTCCTCGATGAACTCCAGCACCACCTCGCGGGCCGGCCTGACCTTGTTCATCAGGCCCACGCCCTGCCCGACGAAGTAGGTCGCCAACGCCTGCGCGCCCTCGTGACCATTGGATGCCAGCTTGTCGACACGGCGCAGGGCCCGCTCGACGAGCATCGACTGCAGCGGCAGCGGTAGCGGCTTCTGTCCGCCCTCGGCGGGGGCCCAGGCGTCGGTCCAATCCGAAACCAGTTGCCGCGCCGGCTTTCCGGTGCGGCCGGCCGAGCGGATGGTGTCGCGTGAGCTGGCGGCGAGGAACTTCTGCACCGTGTAGGGCGCCGTCTCGGCCTCCTCGGTGGTCAGCCAGACCGAACCCGTCCAGGCACCCGCCGCGCCCATCGCCACGCAGGCGGCCATCTGCCGTCCGGTGACGATGCCGCCCGCGGCCAGCACCGGCACATCGCTGCCGACCGCTGCCAGCGCTTCGAGCACCTCGGGCACCAGGCACAACGTCGACACCTCGCCACAGTGGCCGCCGGCCTCGGTACCCTGCGCGATGATCACGTCCACGCCCGCCCGGACCTGTTTGAGCGCGTGCTCCCTGGCGCCGATCAGCGCGGCCACCGGTACGCCGGAGGACCGGCCCGCCTCGATCATGTACGCCGGCGGCACTCCGAGCGCGTTGGCCATCATCTTGATCGGGTGCCGCAGGGCAACCTCCAGCAGCGCCTCACCGGTGTCACCGGACAGGTTCGGGCCACCGAGGTGGCTCTTCTCCTCGGCCGGAATGCCGTGGCTGGCAAGCAGTTCGGCGACGTAGGACCGGTAGTAGTCCGGTATTCGTTCGGCCAGTTGCGCCGCGGAGACGTTCTCCCCCTTGCCCTCGTACCTGGCTGGCACGATGATGTCGACCCCGTAGGGTTTCCCGCGCACCTGCTCGTCGATCCAGACGAGTTCCTGCTCCAGTCGGCCCGGTGTGAACGCGATACCGCCCAGCACGCCGAAGCCGCCGGCATTGCTGACCGCCGCGACCACGTCCCGGCAGTGGCTGAAGGCGAACAGCGGGAAGTCGATGCCGAATTGCTCGCAGATCGGGGTCTTCATCCGCTCAATACTGCCTCACGGTCTCGCGGGCGCGCCGATCTACGGCAACTCGAAAGGCAGTGTCACCCCGTTGTGCGGCAGGCAGTGGGTGCAGGTTCGCTCCGCGGGCAGGGCCGCCAGCGCCTGGCTGACGAGTTCCTTGAACGGCACCAGATTTCGCTCGAACGCGGCGAACACCTCGACGGCGGAAACACCCGACCCGGCTTCGACACCGGCATCCAGATCCGTTACCAACGCAATTGCCGCATAACAGATCTCCAGCTCGCGGGCCAGCACCGCCTCCGGGTATCCGGTCATGTTCACCAGGGTGAAGCCCTGGCCGGCGTACCACCGACTTTCGGCGCGGGTGGAGAACCGCGGACCTTCGACGACCACCATGGTGCCGCCGTCGATGACATCGGGCCGAGCGGTCACGACACCGCGCAACTGCGGGCAGTACGGATCCGCGAAGCCGACGTGGATGCCCCCGGAGTCGAAGTAGGTCGCCGCGCGGGCGCTGGTGCGGTCGACGAGCTGATCGGGCACCACGATGGCGCCGGGACCCAGATCTGCGGTGAGGCTGCCGACCGCGCACGGCCCGAAGACGCGGCGCACGCCCAGCGACCGCAACGCCCACATGTTGGCCAGGTAGGGCACGGTGTGCGGGGAGTACTCATGACGCACGCCGTGACGCGGCAGGAACGCCACCTCGTGGTCGCCGACCATGCCGGCGGTGACCGGGGCGCTCGGAGCCCCGTAGGGGGTGTCGATGGTGATCGTGCGTGCGTCAGGACCGAAGAACGAGTAGAAGCCGCTGCCGCCGATGACTCCGAGCATCCGACCATTCTGGCCGACGACACGTTGACGGCGCGCCACAAGGTTGCGGTGCTTAGCCCACGTCATGGGAGCGCGGGGTGCACGAGCCAGTGGGTTACCCGCTGGTGACCGAACCGAGCCAGGGACGAGGAGCGCTGAGGCTCGTGCGACGATTTCGGCATGGCCACTTTCGCACAGTGGATAGAAGGCGCCCGACCGCGCACCCTGCCCAACGCGGTGGCCCCGGTGACCGCGGGCACGGGTGCGGCGGCCTGGCTCGGCAGTGCGGTGTGGTGGAAGGCGCTGCTGGCCCTGGCGGTGGCCCTCGCGCTGATCGTCGGGGTGAACTACGCCAACGACTATTCCGACGGGGTGCGCGGCACCGACGACGAACGTGCCGGACCGCGGCGTCTGGTCGGGTCGAAGGTCGCCTCACCACGCGCCGTGCTGATTGCCGCTGTCGCCTGCCTGGCGCTTGCGGCGGTGGCCGGACTGGTGCTCGCATGGCTGACCAACCCGTGGCTGATCGCGGTGGGTGCCACTTGTATCGCCGGCGCGTGGCTGTACACCGGAGGGTCGAGGCCCTACGGCTATCGGGGTTTTGGCGAAGTCGCGGTATTCGTGTTCTTCGGACTGGTGGCGGTGCTGGGAACGCAGTACGTCCAGGCACGCCGGATGGACTGGGTCGGCCTGGTGTGCGCCGTGGCGATGGGCGCGCTGTCGTCGGCGGTGCTGGTGGCCAACAACCTGCGCGACATCCCCACCGATGCGCAGTCCGGCAAGATCACGCTGGCCGTCCGGTTCGGCGATGCGCGCACTCGCCGTTTGTATGTCGCATTGTCGGCGGTGCCCGCCGGGCTGACCGTGCTGCTCGCGCTGGCTACACCGTGGTGTCTGGCCGCCCTGGTGGCCGCTCCGCTGGCGGTGCGGGCTGCCCGGCCCGTGTACACCGGTGCGCTTGGCCCGCAATTGATTCCAGTGCTGCGCTACACCGGTTTGACGATGTTGGTGTGGGCGGTCGCGGTGGCAGCGGCACTGACGCTGGCGGGCTGAGTCGTCGGCTGCGTGACCAACGCCGCCACGATCACTGTTCGGGCGGGGTCTCGCCGCGCAGCCGGGCCTGCAACTGCTCGCGGTCCCGGCGCCGGCGTCGGTCGACCGCCGAGATGCCTGCCGTGGCCCGCTCGCGCAGTGGACGAAGCAGCCAGATACCCAGCGGCAGCGCGAGCACGATCGCGAACAGCAGCGCCACCACAAGCGGGAACTCCGTGACCCCGATCAGATGCGCCCCGAGGAATATAGCGGCCGCCAGGGCGACCACCAGCAACAGGCGGGCCACCACGTAAGCCGCAACATCGACCACCATCCGGCCGGCAGGCCCTTCTCGCGCCACGACCCGAGCCTACCGACGCGCGTATATTCGTGGTCAAGGAGGTTAACGTGACGTACCTGCTCGTCATTCTGGCTTTTGCCACGCTCGTGTACGTCGGGTGGCGACTCGGCCGACCGCGCGCCGACCAGTCGGCGAGGCGTGTCATCGGCCCCGACGACGATCCGGAGTTCCTGCGGCGGCTGAACCGCGGGGACAACAACCCCCGCTAGGTGGGGGACCCGTTCCTCGGAAAGCCGTCGGCGACAACTGCGGCCAATTCGATCAGCGCCTCCCTGGTTTCCCTTCGCAGCCGGTCCAGGCTGACCTCCGCACCCTCTTCGAGATGTGGATCGAACGGAACCAGCCGCACCGCCCGGCAGCGCCGGGAGAAGTGGTCGACCACCTTCTGCATGTCGACCTTGCCGGAACGCGGCCGCACGGCGTTGACCACCGCGACCGAGTTGCGCACCAGCTCCTCATAGCCGTGAGCCTCCAGCCAATCCAATGTCGCCGAAGCGCTGCGAGCACCGTCGACCGATCCCGAACTCACCACGATCAGGGTGTCGGCGTTGGCCAGCACCCCCGACATCGCCGAGTGCATCAGTCCGGTGCCGCAGTCTGTGAGCACCAGATTGTAGAACCGCTCGAGGACCTCCAGTACACGGATGTAGTCGTCGGAACTGAAGGCCTCAGACACGGCGGGATCGCTCTCCGAGGCCACCACCTCCAGCCGGCTGGGACCCTGCGAGGTGTATGACCGCACATCGCTGTACCGATCGATCGAGTCGGCGTCGCGCACCAGGTGCCGCACCGTTGCGGGAGTTTCCAGCGGCACTTTCTGACTCAGCGTGCCGCGGTCCGGGTTGGCATCCACGGCGATCACCCGGTCGCCGCGGATGGATGCGAACGTCGAGCCGAGGCTTGCGGTAATGGTGGTCTTGCCCACCCCACCCTTGAGGCTCAGCAGCGCAATCCGATAACAACCCGAGAGCGGCTGGTTGACATGGTCGATCAGGTTCTTGCGGTGCACATCCTTGGAGCTCTCACCGAAGTTGATCGCGCCGCCCGAAATGGTGTAGAGCAGCCGGCGCCAACCACTCGCGGGGGCGGGCTTGGCCTGGCGCAACAGTGACGTGGTGGCCAGGTCCGGGTACCGCGTGGGCGAGACGGTGGGCCGGTACAACGGTGCCAACGGTGCGCCTGGCGGCGGCGCCACCGGTGGGACGGGCGGGTAGTACGGGTCGGGCTGGGTGACCGGGTGGATCGCGGGCAGTCCGGTGGGCGGCGTCGCGGCATCCCATTCGGCGGACTCGAACCGCATCACCGCCGTCTCGTCGGAGGACCGTTGCTCGGATCGCAACGCCGCCACCGCGGCGGCAGCGCCGTCACTGGGCACGGGCGTGTCGTAGCGCGGAGTGCGCAACTCCGAGTACGTCGCCGCGGACTCGGCGTCGGATTCGCCCCGACGATGTGTGCGCGTCGACGACGCCGGGCCTGCGGATTCCCGCGAGTCGCCGAACCGCGTTGGCGAATCGTCGTTTTCACGACCGCGGTCGGTCTCGACGCCGCGCGCCGGTTGGTCGGACACTGCTGAATTCCCCTTCGTGTACACCTGCGGCCACCCTATCGCAGCGGCCAGACGCGGCGTCGCAGACCGATCAGCCGACCCCCGCATACGAGTGCAGGCCGACCGTGACCAGGTTGATGAAGAACAGGTTGAACACCATCGCGATGAACCCGACGACGTTGATCCAGGCCGCCTTCCTGTCCCGCCAACCCGCAGTCGACCGGGCATGCAGGTACGCGGCGTAAACGACCCAGGCGATGAAGGACACCGTCTCCTTGGGGTCCCAGCCCCAGTAGCGTCCCCAGGCCTCCTCAGCCCAGATCGCGCCGAAGATGACTCCGAAACCGAATACCGGAAACGCAAAGATGGTGGTGCGGTAGGCAATGCGGTCCAGGGTCTGCGCGTCGGGCAGCCGGGACACGACGCGGGCGATCGGACCGTCCGCGCCCACTCGGCCGAGGCGCGAGGTCTTCAGCAAGAACAGGATGCTGGCCACACCGGCTACCAGGAACACCCCGGACCCGAGGCTGACGACGGACACATGGATGGGCAGCCAGTAGCTCTGCAGCGCCGGCATCACCGGGGCCGCGTTGGTGTAGAGCCAACGACCCGAAACCGTCAGCAGGATCAGCACCGGCAGGAGCACGAACACCCACAGGGCGCGGTAGGCGGGCCGGCGCAGCACGACGGCGGCTGCGACCAGACCCGACAAGCATGTCAGGTTGATGAACTCGTACATGTTGCCCCACGGCACCCGGCCGGTGGCCAGTCCCCGCAGGACGATGCAGCCGGTAAGCAGCGCAATGCCGAGGTAGACCAGCGCCAGCCCGGCACGGCCGACCCGTTCGCCGACCGTGCGGTTTGGGGCCTCGCCCACCACGCCGGGGCAGTCGCTGTCGGCGGCGACTGTGCCGCCGCCCGCACCGGCCGAAACGAGTTCGCGCTCGGCAACCCGGCGGCTACGGCTGTAGGCCAGTTCGACGGCGAGCAGGACCAGCGCCACGACGAGGACGACGACCGCGGAGGTGAAGGCCCAGTCGGAGTGCCGGGCCAGCCCGAGGTCCACGTGCTCGGTGTTCATCAGGGCATCTCCTCGGACATCTCGGCTGTCGCGGCGGGCTGCACGGGCCCGGCCAGCAGTCGCCCGGTGAGCCGCTCGAACTCGTCACCCCAACCGGAGTTGTCCGTACGAGCCAAACCGCCCAGTTCGACGTTCACGGTACCGCTGTGCGGACCATTCGCAGCACCGACGGCCGGGCACGGGGTCACCCGCACCCAGATCCGGCGGCGCCGCACCACCAGCGACACCAGCAGTCCGGCCATCATCGTCAGTGCCGACACCAGCACCCAGATCTGCGCGGGATCGTGCGAAACCTGCAGGTTGACGAACGGAGTCGCCCCGTCGAACCGCACCAGGGTGCCTTCTAAACCGGGTGCGTCGAGGCGGACGTCCTGCCCGGCGCGCAGGTTGACCCGGGCCACCCTGGTGAGCCGGCCCTGCTCGATGAGCCGCTGGTCCAGGGTGAACAGCGACTGCGGGCGGCCCGAGTCCAGACCGGTGTCACCGCGGTAGACGTCGACGGCCACGGCGGGGTTGTTCAACGCGGGGTGGCTGCTCGACAGCAGGGCGCCGTCGAGTTGCTCGGTCGGGGCCAACAGACCCTGGACCGCGATCTGGTTCTGTCGGCGTTCGTCGGGGTCAGCGAAGGTGCCCGCCGGTGGGTCGATCCGGACGACCCCGGAGGACAGCAGGGTCAGTTGGTCGTCGGGCCGCCACTGCACGGTCTGGCTGCGCTGCCGGCCGTCCGGGAAGGTGACGGTGAAGGTGGGTGCATAGCCGTGGCCCTGCAGGTAGACACGGTCGCCACCGACCCGCAGCGGATGGTTGACCTCCAGCCGGTAGGGTCGCCAGACGCCGGTATGCAAATCGTCGCCGGCCTGGTACTCGATATCGGCGGCGAACATCCGGGCCTGCCCGCTGGGCAGGTAGTGGGCCTGAAAGTCGTTGACGCGCACACACATCGGGTGCAGCGAGGTGCCGTCGACGGTGTTGCCGGCCCGGAACGAGTCGAACGCCGCCGGGGATGCCGAGCAGAATCCCGGCCCGCCGTCGGCGATGACGATGACGTTGCCCTCGTACCCGAACATCTTGCCGACGGCCACCGCGGCCAACAGGCCCAGCAGCGAGAGGTGGAAAACCAGGTTGCCGAACTCGCGCAGGTAGCCCTTCTCTGCGGAAAGTTCCACGACGGCTCCGTCCGCGCGAATGACCTTGCGCCAGCCACGAAGTCGTCGCGCCATGCCGTCCACCAGCGCCCGGGGTTCGGCGGTAACCCGCGCCTGCGCATACTTGGGCAGGCGGGCGAGGTTGCGTGGAGCTGGCACCGGCACTGCCCGCAGGCCACGGGCGTGCTCGACCATCCGCGGGGTCAGGCAGCCGACCAGCGACACGAACAACAGCACATAGACAGCGGTGAACCAGAAGCTGGAGAACACCTCGAAGAACCCGAAGCGGTCCAGCCACGGCCCGATCGCCGGATGCACCGCGATGTACTGGTCCACCTTGCCCGCGTTGAGACTGCGCTGCGGCAGCAGTGCGCCGGGCACCGCCGCCAGCGCCAGCAGGAACAGCAGCACCAGTGCGGTGCCCATCGACGTCAACGCACGCCAGGTGTTCCGAATCACCGCGAGCAGACGCGGAATCACCCCACGCCGGCCCAGTTTGGGCGATTCTGTGTCTGCTCGCGCGACCGCGGTGTCCGGGACGGTGCTCAAATCGGCAGCCTCACATCGCTGACGAAGGCGTCACGCACCCAGGACACGAAGTCGTTCCAGATGCCGGTGACCAGCGCCAGGCCGACGATGATCAGCAGCAGGCCACCGAAGATCTGGATGGCCCGAGTGTGCCGGCGCAGCCAGCCCAGTCCCCCGACCGCCCAGCTGGAGCCGAAAGCCAACAGGACGAACGGGATCCCCAGGCCGAGGCAGTAGGCGATCACCAGCAGCACGCCGCGCACCACGCTGGCCCCGTCGGTGGCCGACGCGACCGTGATCACCCCGGTGAGCGTCGGACCCAGGCACGGCGTCCAGCCGAGGGCGAAAACCGCACCCAGCAGCGGCGCCCCGGCAACGGTGGTCAGCATGCGCGGGGCGAATCGGGCCTGGCGCTGCAGCGCCGGGACGAAGCCCACGAACGCCAGCCCCATGATGATGGTCAGCACGCCGCCGACCCGCTGCAGCACAAGCTGATTGGTGATCAACGTGGTCGTCGTGCCCAGCACGGCGACGGTGCCCAGGATGAACACCGCGGTGAACCCTCCGACGAACAGCAGAGCGGACCCGGCGACCCGCAGGCGCGGCCGGGTCTTGACCGCCCCGGGATCCTCCTCGACCCCGACCACCCCCGCGAGGTAGGACAGGTAGCCGGGCACCAGCGGCACCACGCACGGCGAAGCGAAGGACACCAGGCCGGCCAGTACGCACACCCCGAGCGCCAACAGCAGCGGACCGGTCGCCGCGAGTTCGGCGGGTCCGATCATTGCGGTTGTCCCGGTACGGGCTCGGCCGCCAACCGCTCGATGAGCGGTTGCAGGTCCGCGGCGAGCAGTTCGCGCAGGAACACCGCGGCAACTCGGTGCTCGCGGTCGAGCACCACCGTCGAGGGGATGACCGTCGTCGGGTACTTGCCGCCGAACGCGATCATGGTGCGCATCGCCGGGTCGTAGATCGACGGGAAGGTGATGTGACGGTCAGCGACGAAATCCACCGCGGCGTCGCGGTTGTTGTCGCGGACGTTGATGCCGAGGACCGCCACACCCCGGTCCCGGGTGGCGTCGTACACCCGCTGCAGCTCGCCGATCTCGGTGCGGCACGGCCCGCACCACTGCCCCCACACGTTGAGGACCACAACCTTGCCCGAGAAGTCGTCGAGCGACAGGGTCTTCGACGGATCCCGAAGGTCGGGGCCGCCGATCGGGCCGGGACGGCTGCGGGCGTCCGGCGGGTCATAGCGGATGTCGGTCTTGCCGCCGGGGGCGACGAATTCGAAGGTGCCGCCCTGCGCGACGGCGTCGTGGCCGGTCGAGCAGCCGGTGAAGAGGACGCCCAGCGCCACAAACAGTGCAGTCACCAGGCCGCCCGGTCTCACAGCCCCGCCGCCGGCTCGCGGTAGGAGACGTCGACGAGCCGATCGCCGTCATAGGTGAGCGTGGTCAGGGAAGCCAGGTTGCACTGCCGGCGGCGCGGGTCGTGCGGCAGCCGTTTGCCCTGCATCCACCGGCGCAACGTCTCGACGGGCAGCTGGTGGCTCACGCACACCACCTCATGGCCCTCCCCTGTGATCCGCGCCCGGTCGACCGCGGCGGTCATCCGTGCGGCGATCACCTTGTACGGCTCGCCCCAGGACGGGATAAACGGGTTGCGGACCTGCCACCACACCTGCGGGTTACGCCAAACACCGTCGCCCGGTGACATCCGCTTGCCCTCGAAGAAGTTCGCCGATTCGATCAGATCCTCGTCGGTGCCGAGGACCAGGCCGTGCGCGGCGGCGATCGGCGTCGCGGTCTCCTGCGCGCGCTGCAGGGGCGACGCGATCACCGCGACGACGTCGCTCCGAGCCAACGCGTCCGCGACCGCCTGTGCCTGCGCACGGCCACGATCGGACAGCCGGTAACCCGGGAGTCGGCCATACAGGATGCCGTCGGGATTGTGGACTTCGCCGTGCCGCATCACGTGCACCTTGGTGATCGCCACTCAGGCCCCCGGATTCGCGGCGGCCGCTGCCCGGGCGGCGGCGGGCAGCGCGGCGGCGATGTGCTCGAAGGCCACGTCGTCGAGGGCGGCGGAGACGAACCAGGCCTCGTACGCGCTGCACGGCGGGTACACCCCGGCGTCGAGCAGGGCGTGGAAGAACGGCGGGAACCGCCAGGTCTGGCTGGCCCGCGCCGAGGCGAACTCGGTGACGGGTGAGTCGGAGAAGAATACGCTGAGCATGTTGCCCGCCCGCTGAACCTGATGTGTCACACCAGCTTCCGTCAGTGCGTCACCGAGCAGCCCGGCCAGCCGGTCGGCGTTCGCGTCCAGCTTTGCGTAGACGGCGGCGTCGGCGGCGCGCAGCGTGGCCAGGCCGGCCGCCATCGCGACGGGGTTTCCCGACAGGGTGCCGGCCTGATACACCGGACCCAGCGGTGCGAGCTTCTCCATCACCTCCGCCCGGCCGCCGAATGCCGCGGCGGGCAGGCCGCCGCTCATCACCTTGCCGAAGGTGAATAGATCGGCGTCCACGGGATCGATTCCATACCAACCACTTCGGCTGACCCGGAACCCCGTCATCACCTCGTCGAGGATCAGCAGCGCGCCGTGTTCCGCGGTGATACGGCGCAGTGCGGCGTTGTAACCGGGCGCCGGTGGCACGCAGCCCATGTTGCCGGGGCTGGCCTCGGTGATGACGACGGCGATCTGGTCGCCGGCCTCGACGAATGCCTGCTCGACGGCGCAGATGTCGTTGTAGGGCAACACGATCGTGTCGGCGGCGGCCGCACCGGTCACGCCGGGCGACGACGGCAGACCCAGTGTCGCGACCCCGGAACCGGCGTCGGCGAGAAGCGCGTCACTGTGGCCGTGGTAGCAGCCCGAGAATTTGACGATCTTCGGCCGGCCGGTGTAGCCGCGGGCCAGCCGGATCGCGCTCATGGTGGCCTCGGTGCCGGAATTGACCAGCCGCAGCAGTTCCACCGGGGCGACGCGACCGATGATCTCGGCGGCCAGTTCGGACTCGGTGGGCGTCGGCGCCCCGAAGGACAGGCCGTCAGCGGCCGCCCGCTGGACCGCCTCGACGACCGCGGGGTGCGCGTGCCCGAGGATCAACGGCCCCCAGGAGCACACCAGGTCGACGTAGCGGTTGCCGTCGGCGTCGGTCAGCTCGTACCCGCGGCCCGAGGTGATGAAGCGCGGAGTCCCGCCGACGGAGTTGAACGCGCGCACCGGCGAGTTGACGCCGCCAGGGATCAGCGCGCACGCGTCGGCGAACAACTTCGCGGACAGGTCGGTACTGCTCATGGCCTACAGTCTCCCAGCCGTGCGGGCCCGCCCCGAAATCCGGGTGCGCCGGTTGCCGGGCGTCAGGCGGGCGTGAGCTGGAAAACCGGGTGGTCGGCGGCCTGTGGCAGACGGGCGAAGTACCCTGCCACCGTCTTGCCGAGCTTGGCCTGATAGGCCGTCAACACGTGTTCGCGCTGGTCGACGGGAATCTCCGCGGCGCGGTAGGCGGTGGCGCCGACACGCGTGGTCAACGTCACCGAGGGCGTGGCCCGCACATTCTTCACCCACTGGGATTCGCCGCGGGTGGAAACCAGGTAGCGGGTGCCGTCGACGACGATCGTCACCACGGGGATCTTCTGCTTCTCGCCGCTGACCCGGCGGGTCACGGTGAGAGTCTCGCTGCCGGCGAGCCCGGTGACCATGGCGATGCGGTTGAAGATCCTGACGGTGAACCACGGCGGCTTCAGATAGGGCATCACCGCAGTCTGGTCGAGACCAGGCCGAACAGCAATCCCGCCGTTGGGGGTTGAGACGTCCCGGCGCAGCGGGTTGAATTAGGTATGCAACTACCGCAGAGGCTCGCCCGGTTCAACAGGCAAGTGACCAATCCGATCCAACGGCTCTGGGCCGGTTTCGCACCATTGCACGGCATCCTCGAACACAGTGGCCGGAAGTCGGGCAAGATTTACCACACTCCGTTATTGG